>DAKQ01000070.1:10125-10301 GCA_002496635.1 Euryarchaeota archaeon UBA82
GGTACTCCTCCTTCGGAAGGAAAAGTGAAGAAACTCACAGACCTTGTATGAGGTGCGAACATGGATGTTGATACGCTCTTATCTCCTTTTGAGGAAAGATATGAACGTATCAAGGAACTAAATCAAGAACAACGTAAACGTCTCTGTTTAATGGTTTCAGATGTTGAAGAATGTGT
>DAKQ01000070.1:10670-22240 GCA_002496635.1 Euryarchaeota archaeon UBA82
TCATTCGATGCTATGTTGGTTTCGAACCAAGCGGAAAAGCGCATATTGGCTGGAAAGTTATCTCCCTTCAACTAAAGCGAATGCTTGAAGCAAAAGCAAATGTTCTGATCTTCCTTGCAGATTGGCACGCATGGGTTAATGACAAATTTGGCGGAAGGATGGATGATATCCAAAAGACAGCCGTATACATGGAAGAGACCTTCCGTGCCCTTCTTGACTATCCCCAGGAAGGAGAAGGACCTGGACAACTTCGATTTGTTTGGGCCAGTACTCTAATGGATTCAGGCGACTATTGGGCAAGAGTACTTCGATGTTCGAAAGGGGCGACATTACCAATGGTCAGAAAAACATTCACTATCATGGGGCGTGATGAGGCTTCATCAGATCATGATTTGTCAAAATTCTACTATCCTGCCATGCAGGCTGCAGATATCTTTGAACTTGGAATCGACGTTGCACTCGGTGGAATGGATCAGCGAAAGGCGCACATGTTCATGAGAGATATGGCTTCAAAATGGAACTGGGAGAAGGCTACATGCCTCCACACACCTATTCTTTCGTCATTAAAGGCGTCAGGTGTTCGAATGGATTCTTTTGATCACAAGATGAGTAAATCCGATCCAAACGGAGCCCTTTTACTTCATGATACTCTGGAACTGGTTCAAAAGAAAATGAAGAAAGCATATCTTGATCCTGCCGATGATCATTCACCTGTATACGAACTTGCTGAACATGTTGTTTTGCCTGAATTTGGGTCGATTACTGTCACTCCCAACCCAAAGTTCGGAGAGCCTAGTACTTGGAATAACCTTGAACAATTCAAGCAGGCAGTAAAAGATGGCACACTCCATCCTTTCGATGCTAAAATGGGAGTTGCAGTGGGTGTTGCAAACGGATTGACTTCAATCGCTCATCACTTTGAACAACATCCAGAATCCTACGAAGAAATGCTAAGCATTACATCCTGAACAATTTCAAAGCGGTTCAACACTGAATGCGTGAATTTGAAGAATACGTCGAGTATCTTTCATGAAATTTCTATCTGGAACAGGATCTATCTGAACAATACCGTTAATTCGAACAGTATCTCCTACGTCAAATTCATCTACAAACTCGTCGTCTATGATCACCCATATTGGTTGCGATGATGAATCATCGATATCAGAAACAGATAGGTACTGGATATCCTTGTAAAACGAACCTTCTGCTGTAAGTTTCATTGAATTTCTCAAGCGTTCATAGTAACTATACGGGATTTTACCTTCAAAATCAACCATTGCTTTGTTGAAGCATTCTTTACATGGCCCTTCTGGACGTTTTCTCTCCCTTGCAATTCTTTGTTTGACAGTCTCTCTGTGATCGCATTTGGCGCATACGTACAATGCTTCTTGTAAATAGCCTAGTCGAGGACCAACATCCTTGATACGAACGACACAACTCACAATTGTGCCTCTGTTTCGCATACGAAGCGCCGAGATACTCTTTGTTCGCTCTGGTGGAAGAGAGACTGGCCGTAGAATACATCGTATGTCGCTTACCTCGTATTCTGCAACCATCGTACGAAGAACTTCATTTGCGAGTTCGATTGTTGAGACTGGCATTTCATTGAAATAAAGGCTGAGAAGATCATTCTGGTCAATATCTCTGTAATTGACTTCAAATGGAAAGATCGGTTGCTCTAGGCAATCGGTTCCTTTCAGTTGTGCAAAATCCGCACTATGTTTCGATTCAAATAGTTCTCTCCAAGCATTTAGTGTGTCTGCCTGGACTGGAGATGGTCCGGGAAATAATCGCTCATCTGACATGGAAATTTACGTCCTAACAGACGGTTACTAAAGATTTCTGTCAAATTGGTTTTGTAATGGAAATCCCAAATGATACGAAGCCAATATTCATGAATCGAGCCTCATTGGCAAGAATGATACAGATGCCTACAATCGTTGTCTTAGTCAAGCAAGTTCCTGATACAAATGCCAAAATTGTCGTTCAAGGAGGTCGAGTGGATCTTTCCTCCGTCAAGATGGTCATGAGCCCATACGATGAGTTTGCAATCGAGACAGCTATTCGGCATAAAGAAGCCACAGATGGTACAGTAACTGCTGTAACTGTTGGGGGTTCAGGTGCAGAAAAAATCCTCAAAGATGCTAAGGCGATTGGCGTGGATAACATCGTACGTGTTTGGGATGATTCATGGACAGATCTTGACTCCAACGCTCTTCAAAGCGTACTCTCTGAAACGATTCAAGCATTGGGTGCAACAGTCGTCTACTGTGGAAAATCTGCAGCAGATACAGGTGCTGGATCTACTGGTCCTGGTCTTGCTGAAAGACTTGGTTGGGGAAATGCATCGAACGTTATTGGAGCGGAATTTTCAGAATCAATTCTTGCCTCAATGCCAGTTGAAACAGGCGTTGCGAAAATCAGCGTTGCTTTACCAGCAGTCATTTCATGTGACAAAGGGGACTTCAAAGTTCGTAAACCAAATGTCAAGGGAATTATGATGGCAAAGAAAGCCAAAGTTGAACTTATGAGCGCATCTGCTCCATCATCATCTATCAGCGTCACTTCTCATTCCATGCCTCCTGCTAAACCAGCAGGAAAAACATTCGAAGGAGGCGCCAGTGCTTCACAAGTCGCACAACTCCTTCGTGATGAAGCAAATGTACTATGAGGTGAAAAAGATGACAAATATGATTGTAATAGCAGAACTATCGAAAGGATCAATCCATCCTTCAACAGCAGAACTCGTAACAGCAGCACATGCATATGGTGGTGAGCCAACACTTGTGGTGCCATGTACGGATGCATCTATTGCGAATTCCGTTCAATCACTTTCCGGAGTTTCAAAGATTATCGCTGTAAAGTCAGATGTCTTTGGTGGAAGCGACAGCAGTGGATGGGCAAGCGCTCTAGACAGTGCAATACCTTCGGGGACCGTTCTATGTCTTGCCACAACACGGAGCAAAGATGTAGCCGCACGTCTTGCTGCACGACGAAACATTTCTGTTGTTCAAGATGTGACTTGGATTGATGGAACAAATCTAACTTCTCCAATTTATTCAGGGAAAGCGAATCAAACAGTTTCGGTCTCAGGAGAAGCAGTTATTACAGTACGTGCGAATGTCTTTGATTCAGCAGGAAACGATGGCTCCTGTGATGTATCAGTGGTTGATGCATCTGGTGATGTCAAAACGGCTGTACAAGAAATCTTGCAAAGAGCAAACACTCGTCTCGATGTTTCAGAAGCAAACATCGTGATCTCAGGAGGAAGAGGTATGGGTTCACCTGCAAATTTTGCTCATCTAGAAGCGGTTGCAGACACAATTGGGGCCGCTGTTGGAGCTTCAAGAGCTGCAGTTGACACATGGGCTGAAATCCCTCACTCAATGCAAGTTGGTCAAACAGGTAAGACTGTAAATCCAAATCTCTACATCGCAGTCGGGATTTCTGGTGCGATTCAACACCTTGCTGGTATGCGTTCATCAAAGTACATTGTTGCAATCAACAAAGATGCTGATGCAGCAATTTTCCAGCATGCAGATTATGGAATCGTTGCAACATGGGAAGAGGCATTACCTGTGTTCCAAGAAGCACTTTCAGGATTGCTTGGTTAAGCGTATTTTCCGAATGTAAAGGTGCCACTCTCTCCAGCAGAGTCGCCTACGAATGGATTTGTGGTCTTCTCGTGACCGATTGTCGTTAGTGGTCCATGTCCTGGATGAACAATTGTCTCGGGTTTCAATGGCCATAGTTTTGTCCGAATACTGTTTGAAAGCACATTGAAATCACCTCCAGTGTTTTCTAAATCAGTTCTTCCAACGGATCCTGCAAACAGCGTATCACCAACAAACAAGTGATCTACTTCCCCATCAATGAGCAAGCGGAGGCAACATCCTCCGAGTGTATGGCCAGGTGTATGAAGAATTTCAAATTCAAGTGATCCAAGTTTCAAGAGTTGTTCATCCTGAATGTCCTCATCAGCTTTAGCAGGTTCTGGGAGTTGAATACCATATCTTACGGCAGCTGATTTTGCAAGTGTTTGGAGGAATGTATCATCTGGATGAAGATACCAATCAACATTGTAATGCTCCTTCAATGTAGGTATATGCCCACTATGATCAAAATGTGCATGCGTATTCAGAAGAGCAACTACTTTGCGTTGAATTTGTTTGGTTTCCTCTAAGGAATGAGTCGACCAATTAGGACCTCTTCCTTCACAGTTCTCAATCCAATCGATCAAACGCTGAGGCTCATCACCACCATCAATTATGACTGTATCACCTGTTTGCACATCGGTTGTAACCGAACATCTCATTTGCAGTGGCCCGACTAGGAAATTCTCAATCAGTGGAGATTGGACGCCCATATCCACGCCAAGACCTTCACCTTCATGAGTCTGAGGATAAGACCGTGATTTGAACGTAGTCTGTTGTCAGGACTCCATCAGAGGCTTCCACTCGAAGCTCAAATTGGTGAGTACCTATCGGAAGTTTGACCTTTACTTTCTGAGAAGTTGCAATTTCTTTACCTGTTGAATCAAGCCAAGACCAACGAACAATATTGTTTTGAGGATCATTCGTATTCGTTGCATCAAGAGTCAGTATGAATGATTTCTCTCCCTGTTCAAGCACATAGGTTTGGTCATCGCCAGCATGAGCTGACGGGGGTATGAAGATTTCACTTGATTCATGAAGCATACTCAATAAATCCTCAGATTCATCATCATCTATGTCCTCTATTGATTGACTAATTTCGTTTAATGCATCAGATAACGCATCAAAAGCAAAATCTTCAATACGTTCGGAATCAGTAAGCATCTCTCGTTCTCCTTCAGATAATAATGATTCAAAGTCATCCACGTTTCTATAGACAACTTCTGGATTTCTCTCAGCAACAATAATTTCCTTTTCAAACCAACCTTGTAGAAATGAATCGTCAACCTCAATAGGGTTCTGATGGACGTTACAAATTCCAACTGGCTCTGCTTCAGTCCAATCGTTTTGATCTTCTCCGAAAAAGAGCATCGTTGTTTTATTCGTGTCGATAATTATTTGTTCAACCAATCCTTTGTGTTCAATCGTCCAATCAAGTTTCTCTGAAACTAGATTTATGCCATATACATTGAACCAAGTTCCAACGAGTAAGTGCTTTTCAGTTAATTCTAGGCAACGTATTGGATAAGGAAAATCCTGTATTTTAGTCAATTCAAATTCGTTTGAAACAGAGATAATTGAGCCGTCATCTAAGCCAAGAAATTGTTGTTCATCATTCGTTGAAAAAGTTCGAACACGGCCTGCTATCTCTGTTCTTGATACTCGTTGATTATCTCGAAAGAATTCTATCTCCAAGGCTTCCTCATCACCAGGAACTAACGCATGCCCTTCTCTTGCTACAAACCAAGTAGAATTTCTTCCTTTGCCATAATGTACGATATCCTCGCCAATATCTCCTCGCTGTTCTCGAGAGAATATTTCCTCAAACGATGAATTGATTTTCTTAACTTCGCTTTGTTCTGTCAGAAGCAAAAAACCATCTTGTAGTGGTTGGAATGAAATGATTTGTCGATACTTGACCGGATGCTCTTTACCATCAAATGCGAGGAGCCTTAGCGTACCAATACCATCGAGTACTGCAATTTGATGTTGAATGTGTGCTTTAGCCCCCCCTGCCTCGAGATCAAATGTCCACTGTAAATCTCCATTTTTGTTGTACATATGGACGCCATCGACTTCGTCGAGGACAAGGAATTTATCATTATGCCAAATGACATTTATGATTGGAGAACTCAATCGGATTGACTTTTCCAGGTGCTTTCCATCGTGTTCGAGTGAATAAAGGAAAACAGTTCCATTGGAATCTCCGATAAGTACCTTGTCTCCAGAATCATTTACTGATACGGCGTTTACTTTTTCTTCAAGATGAATCGAATCAATTGAAGGAAGCGTTTGGACCATGGTCTAACCAATCCATTGTTGGTTATAGCCTGATGCTTTTGTTGTTCAAATCTGATGATTGTGCATGTCGATACTACGCTCATCATCCATTGATTCTTGTACTTTTGATGCATCATTTCTCGCAGCTCTTAACTTTTCGAGATATGCTGAATCGATATCACCAGTGATGTATTCTCCATTGAAACATGAACTATCGAAACCATCGAGATCAGATCCTTTCCTCATTGTTACTTCGATTAGGTCTTCAAGAGTTTGGTAAAACAAGCGATCTGAGCCAATTGTTTGATTTATCTCTTCAATCGATTTTCCATTTGCAATGAATTCATCTACTGCAGGCATATCGATTCCATACACATTTGGATGGCGTACTGGGGGTGCAGCAGACGCAAAGTATACCTTGGCGGCTCCGACTTCTCTTGCCATTTCGATGATTTGAGCACTGGTTGTCCCACGTACAATTGAATCGTCAACGAGGAGAATATTTTTCCCATTGAACTCTCTTGGGATAGCGTTTAGTTTTCTGCGAACAGATTTCATTCTCATCTCTTGTCCTGGCATGATGAACGTGCGTCCAACATATCTGTTCTTGACGAATCCTTCCCGGTAAGGGACATCGAGTATATTCGCCATTTGTAATGCTGAGATTCGGCCTGAATCAGGTACTGGGATTACTGCATCGATATCATGATCAGGCCATTGTTCAAGTAACCGTTCTGCTAAGCGTTGACCTTGATTTAATCGAGCTTGATAGACAGAGATTCCATCGATGGTTGAATCTGGTCGTGCAAAATATACGTGTTCAAAGATACATGGTGTAAATAGACGAGGTTCTGCACATTGCTTCACAAAGAGATGTCCTGAGGATGAAATGAAGATTGCTTCTCCAGGCTTGACATCTGATACGATCTCAAATCCAAGTGCTGTAATTGCAACAGATTCACTTGCAACAACCCATTCAGTTCCATCCTCATACTCTCTTTTCCCATAGACTAGCGGACGAATTCCATGAGGGTCTCTAAATGCAAATAGGCCATATCCGTTGACAATACCTACACAAGCATATCCCCCTCGAACAGACTTGTTGACATCACTTATTGCATCAAAAAAAGAATCTACGTTTAGGAAAGGCTCCCCGTTAATACTCATCTGATCACTTTGAAGGTCCAACTGCACAGCAAGGTGATTTAACAGAACCTCGGAATCACTTGTGGTATTCACATGTCTGCGATGTTCTGAGATGAGGCTCTTTTGAATCTCTTCACTGTTGGTTAAATTTCCATTGTGTGCTAAGGCTAGACCGTATGGAGAGTTCACATAAAACGGCTGAGCCTCTGCAGTGGAAGAAGAGCCAGCAGTAGGGTAACGTACGTGTCCAATACCAATGTGCCCAAGCAACTTTTGCATGTGTCGCTTGTAGAATACATCTGAGACCAGACCATTTCCTTTCCGAAGGTTGAATTTTTCATTGTGCTCAGTCATAATGCCAGCAGCATCTTGACCTCTGTGTTGAAGCACAGTCAAGCCATCATAGAGTGCTTGATTCACGTGTGAGCCATGCCGGCCAACAATCCCGATGATGCCGCACATGTCATTCCCTGTGTCGAGACAGTCGCGACACCCTTGTATTCATTGCGCTTGATTCTCAAGCCTTTGGACGATGAGATTTCTTGTTCCAACTGTAGGAGCGCATACGAGCAGTAGCCCCGTATCCACATGAGGCACAAACACCTTTTTGCTTGTGATATGCATTTCTTCCACAGCGTCTACAGCGGATGTGTGTTGTCTTTTGTCGACGACCCATTGATGGTGTACCCTTTGACATATACTCACCTCGATGTCGAAGCCACCTGCCTTCTCCTTATCAAGGCAACGCTAAGAGAATACCCTGATATTTTGTCAATCACTGTTTTGAATTCTAGAAGTGATGTTGATAAAAGCTACAAAGATCATAATCACGACAGAAACTAATACTGCTGTAGCAGTGATGATGAAGTGAACCACATTAGTCAGGATTTGAGCTCTGCTGCCACTATTGTCCTCCAGTAATACTCCTCCTTGAGTGGTTAGGAGGACAGATGCAAGAATTCCTAAAATTGCTGCATAGGACATGCTTATCCATGGTGCTTTAGGTTCATTTCTGCTCTTCGAATATCTGAACATATTGACTATGAAAAACAGAGATGTCAACGTGTAGGTTGTTAAGAAAGCGTTTGCAAAACGAGCAAATCCTTTCGATGTATCTTCGTCTGAAGTGCCGTTTGTTATTGCCAAAATTAAACTTGGTAAAATAAGAATTAAGCCACCTATGAGCAAGACTCGTTGCTTTGGAATTTCACTCATCTTCTTCACCCCCAAGATTTTTTCGAACAACCTCGGCTGCAAAATCGAGTTCTTTGTTCGAAGGTGGGGGCAAATCCGTTAGCCCTGGGCGTTTTCTTTCGTATTGCCATATTGCAAGTGTGAATACGATTACCGAGAGTCCAAGGCCAGCAAATATGCCGAATAAGTCGCTTGTTGCTAGCCATAGGGATGTGCTGAACTGAGTCGTTGTTGTATGTGCATTTTCAATATACAATCCAAGAAGTAGAAATACAAATGAGAAGATTCCCAGAATAAACAGATTTCGAGATGCATCGTTTCTTTCATCTCCCATGTGCTTGATAACGTATGATCCGCTGAGAAGAATACTGCTCATGCTTAAGAGAAATGTAGGTCGGAAAATGAGCCAATATTTGTTGGTCTCACCTTCCCAATCGAGGGAAGGTAACCAATTTGTTTCATGCCAATTCATCCATTCTAGAAGAGCAAGGCCCGATATGAAAAGCAGAAGTCCGAGTGGCCTATATTTTCGATTGAATCGTTGAACAGGGATGTCTCCAGAGAACGTGGCTATGAATAATCCTATGAAAATCAACAATAGGGCAGGGAGGATTGCTACAATCAAAGCAGATGAGGCAGAAGAAGGTGATTCTGGTACAGTTAAGAATGAAGCAAGATACAGGCTTCCTCCTAGAATGAGAAAGCCCTTTCCAAGGTTCTGCAAAGTGTTCTGGCGGCGGAATTGCATAGCAATGCCGAGAGAAGCAAGAGCAAGAGGTATCCAAAGAAGCAATGCCGCTCTGATTTCGTCTTGCATGACCGTAGTTCATGGTATTCGACTTATGAATATCCCTACAAATTTCCTTCGTGTTGGGCTTATTGCATTGGAATTCTCTTACGACAGCAATAAATACCCGTCGATTGTCGCCAAGACGTTCAGGTGATGACATGGTTAAGATGCCTCGTCAAATTAAGCGATATAGTCCGTCTGCTGGTAAGCACACTCTTCACACTGTTGAGCGTGTCAAAAAGAAGCGAGCTTCTGAACTTCGCTGGGGTCAACGCCGTTTCCGTAAGGTTATGCGTGGATACCGTGGTTTCCCTCGTCCTAAACCAGACGGCCGTGAAAAGCCTACAAAGCGTGTGAACATTCTTTACCGCTGTACTGAAACTGGTAAAGCACATTATGCACCATGCAAGCGTGCAAAGAAATTCGAATTAATCGATCGATGAGGTGGAAAAAATGTCTGGCGAATTCATCAAAGTATCCTGCAAAGACTGTGGAAACGAATCTATTCTGTTTTCACGAGCAACTACTGTAATCTCCTGCGGTGTCTGTGGCGCCACTCTTACAAATCCTTCAGGTGGAAAAGCAAACCTCGTTGGCTGCACCGTCTTAGAGACAATGGAATGAGGAGGCTGAGCCTCCATGTCAACCGAACTTGTTTACCCGGAAGAGGGAGAACTTGTCGTTGTATCTGTAAAAAGCGTCAAACAAAATGGTGCTGATGTAACCCTCGATGAATACGAGGGCGTTGATGGATTCATTTTCATTGGTGAAATTGCGAGTGGTTGGATCAAAAACATTCGTCGTTTTGTAAGAGAAGGTCAGCGCCTCATCTGTAAAGTAATGCCAAGCCGGATGGATGGAAGCTCTCTCAAACTATCTTTGAAATCAGTTTCAGAAGAGAGACGTCGAGATCGCCTCCAGCAGTGGAAAAACGAACAGAGAGCACTTCAATTGTTCAAGGTACTCGGTGAAAGCCTGAAATGGACAAAAGAATTCGCTTCCGAACTTCTTGAGGAGTTAACTGAATCCTATGAAACGCTATACGGAGCATTCGAAGAAGCCGCTATGAGTGAAGGCTCGTTAACAGATGCTGGATTCGAGGGAGAATGGATTGCTCAGTTCATTGAAATTGCTGTCGAGAACATCATTCCTCCTTTTGTTGAAATACGTGGGACGTTGACACTAACAGTTGAGACTAAGGATGGTGTTTTAACAATTCGAGAGGCACTTTTAGCCGCTGAAGAACTATCTTCTGAAGAGCAAGAGATTGAAGTCAATTGTTTCTATGATGGGTCTCCAGAATACCGTATTGAATTGAAAGCTCCAGATTTCAAGACTGCTGAGGACACATGGACAGATGCAATTAAAGCAACTGTTTCAGTAATAGAAAATGCAGGCGGAACAGCCCTTGCTTACAGAGAGTGAACATCATGGCTCGTCAACTCCTTCAACAATGCACTGTATGTCAAGCATGGTGCCTTGAAACAACGTGTCCTCAATGTGGCGGTAGAGCTCAAGCAGCTGCCCCTCTAAAGTGGTCACCTGAAGATCATCGTGCAAAGATTCGTCGATCATTAAACAATGTTGAAACACCTGAATGGAGTGCTTCAATCCCAACCCTTCCATCGGTTGAAGAATTACGTGCTGGTCATAGCAACATGGAAGAAGAATGAGACTTATTTCATAACTTCCTTGTGAAACATTATACTCCGTAACGGTAGGCTTTGTGATTCATGCCACTACTTATCGATACTACAGACGAACATGGCCTTCCAACTGCTGATCTTCTTTTGTTTGCTCTTCCCGGTGTTGGAGATGTCGGAAAGAACGCAATTGAAATGCTTAACGAATCAAGTCAAGCAGAAAGAGTTGCCCGATTTATTCATCCTGGTTTAGCACCCTTGGCACGCTTAGATGAAGACGGTCTACTTGCACCTCCGCATCTCCATGCTTCGTTATTCACAACGCCATCTGGTCAACGTGTGATGACCATAACTGGGCCTGGACAACCGAGTGACCCTTCACATCAATACGATTTCACCCAAGAACTCCTTGAGGTACTCTCGAAATCAGACATACCTGAGATTTTGGTTCTTGCTGGACTTTCTTCTCCTCCTGAAAAGAAAGAGGCATTTGTTGTTGCCTCATCGTCTGCTCATCGCGTGAACATGGAAGAAAAAGGAGTTGACGTACGTCGCGACCAACCTTCAGGAGGCGCAATTGGAATGTCAGCATTGATGGCTTCAATGGGATCTATTTTCGGAATCCATTCGGCTTGTGCTATGGCTACCACAGTTGGTGCTAGCGGAGACGTACATGCTTCACTTCGTCTTCTCGAAACAATAAGTGAGGGATGGTCTCTCGACCTTGTTTTACCAGAAGATGTAACTTCTGGCGTCATACAGAAATTACTCGAAATTGCTCCTAAGAACTCAGCAGATATCGTCGGTGAGTTGACTGAAGAACCTGATGCATTCTACATCTGATGGCGCCGAGAGAGGGATTTG
>DAKQ01000070.1:22537-25426 GCA_002496635.1 Euryarchaeota archaeon UBA82
CGCCGAGAGAGGGATTTGAACCCCCGCGTCCATGGGACAGTGGATTTCGAATCCACCGCAATACCGGGCTATGCGATCTCGGCCTGTTTCTTGCCTGTGCGCCACCGTCATAAGCATGATGCCTCTCAGATATCATCATGGAGATTACATTCCACGGACGAGACCACAATTGTGTGATTGAAGTTGTAGTAAACAGTACACTTCGACAAGCTCTGATCCAAGCAAACATTCTTCCTTCTACAGTGATTGTAAGTTATGAAGACAAAATCCTGCCTCATAGCACTTTACTCAATTCAGATGTTAGACTTCTAGTCACAACAGTCTCTTCTGGCGGTTAATCATCAGACACAATATGGAGTCTTGATGCCCGATAGATTTCACCAGTCGTTATTGCAGCCCATCCATTCATGCCAACATTGGTGATGATCACAGTATCGCCTAATTCAAGCATATCATATTGAGGCCCCCAATCGGCTTGCCAACCTTCAACTTTAATCGCTCCAGTATTGTCCAATATCATCAATCCCTTACGGCACCATTCACCTCGGGCAGAAGTCCCTCTTTTCTCCGTTCTATAGACAACAGTCCCCATAATATTCCAACGTGCTCGAGGCTTAAGTAGACTCATTGTAACCTCTTCATCTTGTTCTATTTTGACAATCTTTGAAAAAGGATCTACCTTCAATACGAACGCACCTTTGTAGTTGAGTTGAAAGAAGGCGTTCTCAACTCGGACAAAATCTCCCTTTTCCAATCCATCAGGGACAGTTGGCGTTCCATCTGAATGAGTCATAGCCTTGACTTGGACATCAGCAAAGGCATTGTTTGCTTGAGTGATGGTTATTCGAGGCGCCCTACCAGATTGGGAATGAATGAGGGTATGGACATGACCAGTTATGTCGTGTCTATCTTCAAGTTTGTTAATTGGATCTCCTTCAATCTCAGAATATGAGCCAGGTAACTGATAGGTTCCTCCTTCTGGGTGTTCATCATGCCCAGTGCCATTGGGGCATATTAGCGACCAATCACAGCGTTCACAACGCGTTTGTTTTGCGGGTTGTTCTGATGGAATACCGCCTGGTTCAAACGACCGCATTGGCGCAGGTTGCGGAGGACATTGGCCAATATCAGGAGTGATGTCTCTTAATTGACTCCAGAGTCCTTTAAGCTCAAATCCCATCTTTTCCATCTCATCGATTGTTGGTTTTTTGACCATTTTCTGACTATTTGCTGCAAGATACCATATTTCTAATCCGTCGACTTCTTGCTTTTTCTCATGCGTATGCCACCACAAAAAAGCATACATACGCAACTGTTCGACATAATCACCAGATCGGTCATTATTTCCAAGAGAAGCTTTGATATCGATAATCCGTACGTTTCCATCCCAAGAATAAACCAGATCATATTCTCCTTGGAACCAATGTTCTGGATGAACTGAATTCATCATGAAGGGTTTGGCATCTGGATCAACAAACCAAGGACGTGAGATTTCCCATGCTTCAAACCAAGTTACCTTTCCATCCTGAGCCAATGGGTGTTGATCAAGTTCAAAACCACGTCCATCCGGTGCAGGCCATTGTGGACGATCTCCATTCCTCCATGCTTGAAGCACTGGTTCAGTTATGGTTGTGAGACATTTTTCAACCTCATCGATGTGCATTTGAATGCCATTTTGTGCCATCATATGGCAACGTTCTACATCCACATCTCCCCATTGGCCAGCCTTCCTGTCATGCTTTTCCCATTCCTTTTTCATATCATCAAGTGAGCCTATTAGATGCGTTTTCACTCTCTCAGTAGCCCACTCAAGCAAATCGTTTTTGCTTTGAGGCCAGTATTTTTCTGGAAGTGAAAGAAGTTGATCTGCAGGCCATGAACCACTATGTTCTCGATTTGGACGACCCTCTTCATCAAGTGGAGTTGGAGCATACACATCTGAAGGTGCAGATGCTATGACTAAGCAAGGGGATTCCTTCAGAGTTTGACAAATTGCTTCTTCAACAGCCCTTCCAACGAATAAAATTGGGATTTGGGGCATGACTAAGCGTCGAACTTTTTCATAAAACCACAGGCGAGGGCACGCTTTCCAAGCGTTTACTTGACTTGCAGATAGCCTGTTGTAATTCCCTACAGAATCCAATTCAGAGTCTGGTAAATGAACAGGCATACGAAGTGGTAAATTCCACCCCTCAAATACTCTTGGTCGTGAACGCAGGAGTTTGATGTTCAATTCTTGTTTTACGAACATCGATTCTAAGTTGGATTAAACCAGCTCTCCATCCTAATTCTGCACCGATAAGTCGTATTCTATCTCCTGGGCGCATAGAGCGAAGTCGTTCGCTTATTGCAGACCCAAATGCTACTACTTCGACAATATGTTCGCCATCCCATAGATGGAAACTCAGCATTGACCACGGTTTCCCATCCAGACGAACTCCGTTCTGTTGACGTATTGCTACAACAACACCTTCGACATTGGCTCGTGTTCGAAGCAGACCAATTCGAGTTCCTTTTGGCTCATCTTCTTCTCGTACTCGAATATTCGAATGCTGATCCACATACAACCTCGGTTGATCTCTCCATACGCCAGGTAGTGCATTTTCGATGATCACATTCGTTTGTTGAGAATCATGAAGATGCAAAAAAGCTCCAGGTTCTGCTTCCTCGATAGCAATTGTTGCTTCACCTGCTTGAAGCATGGCTCCTAATACGGGCTCATTGAAATGGTTCGGTAAAGGGCCCCATTGAGCGATTAAGTTACCTGAGACATTGACGCGAGATGGTATTTCACCCAGAGGAACACATGGCGATGATATTGAATTCCCTTCAATCATTTTTGTTCTTAGTTTATCATCCATCGGACCAGCAGTTTCCATATTGGATTGA
>DAKQ01000070.1:25568-27788 GCA_002496635.1 Euryarchaeota archaeon UBA82
GGCTCATTGAAATGGTTCGGTAAAGGACCCCATTGAGCGATTAAGTTCCCAGAGACATTGACACGAGATGGTATTTCACCCAGGGGAACACATGGCGATGATATTGAATTTCCTTCAATCATCTTCGTTCTTAGTTTATCATCCATCGGCCCAGCAGTTTCCATATTGGATTGAGTCAATGAACACCAACCACATCCTGCGGATGTTCCGTCGCATGCATTGGTAGTGTCTGGGGTTTCAGACTCTGCAATCGCAGGTAGAATCGATGCACCTTCACCCATCGTTCTCATGATGTTGTTAATGGAGAAAAATTCCTCATCCATTGATGTAAGTTCTTCATTACTTGGTGCTTTATAGAGGATTCTCTCTTTCGACGAGAGATACCAGCCTTCCATATTTTTGACAGGTGATTGGTCATGAGTTCGCTCCCAAAGCCAAGCATAGAACCTGAGTTGATGTTGAAGACTTTCAGAGAATTTCCCTCCTGAATGACCTGATTTAATATCTACCAAACGTATGTTACCGTCCCATCTAAGGACAAGATCGAGTTCTCCAGCGGCCCATCCTTCTGGGTGGAACATCCGCTGTGGTTGATGCACTCTCGGATCTTTGAACCAAGGCCTTGCTATTTCCCAAGCTTCATTCCATTGAATTGGGCTATCTGGCTCCATCCACTCAAACGGATGCTCTTTGCTCCAATCTCGAGCATCTAAAGATCGAACCTTTTCAGGAACAGGGAAATGCGGCTTAGCGCCAATTTTTGGAGTAGGTATGTCATACGGCTCAAACCCTGTTCTAAATTGTTCAAGATATGGCCCTCCATTTTCATCATAGCAACGTTGGATTTCCTCAAAGAAGAGTTCTAATCCATTGGAGAGTTTATTCTTGAAGTCTTGAACTTCTACCGTTGACCAATCTGAGTCAGTACGTTTCCATAGCGAGTTTTCCCATGTTTCAAGTCCAAGATCCCATGCGCGTTGGGCTTGCTCGTTAGTCAGTTCATCTGCCCATTCCCTTAATTCTTCTATTGATTCCATAGGGCCTGGTCGATTCATCATGATGTTGCAGAGAGCATCTTCAATGACAATTCCAAGGACTTGTCCAATTGTTTTCGGAGATGAAATCCCAACTTTTCGGTTCAGGTACCATTGACGAGTACAACGAAGGTACGTTGTAAGTCCTGAAGCGGATAGTCGTGAACGACTTCTCCCCAGTGGTCCGCCTTTTGGAGGAGTACCGACTGGCATATTCACCGCTCGTAGTGGTTCCCTTTAGACTCTCTTCATATTCCTATGTCTATTTGACATTGAACGAATAATAGTCTCCAATTTCCCTTTGCTCACGGTCTTTTCTGCTTTCTGCTTTATTTATTCGTGGACGTTTTGAATCGTGATCTCTACGGAATGTGATGTTCACATCTTTGAGGAATCTGTTCATTCCCTCTCGAAGAGAATATGGTCCCATGGCTTTACCTTGAACTCCTCCTTCACCTTCAAAAACCAATAAGGAATCACTTACGATATCGATGAAATAGACGTCGTGATCGATAACGAATGCAGATTTTTCATTCGCCTCCATGGTTCGACGAATTGCCTTTGCAGCCTCCATACGAGCATTTGCATCCAGGTGTGCGCTTGGTTCATCCAGGAGATACAAATCAGCCTCTCTTCCAAGACAAACCGCAATAGAGACCGCTTGTCTTTCTCCGCCAGATAATTTCTTAACGCGCTTAGGGAGTAGCGTATCAACACCTAATGCCTTTATGACATTAACATTGAATTCACCACTTCTCCATCTCATTCCTAGTTCACTATCAAGCCACATTTGGACAGTACAATCCATGTCGACGTCAATATGCTGAGGTTTGTAGGAAATGGTTGCATTAGCGGTAACCCAGCCGTTATCATAATCATGTTCGCCAGCTAGAATTTTTATCATTGTTGATTTTCCTGTGCCATTAGCGCCAACAACTCCAACCACTTCTGAGCGATGCACAGCCCCTTCTCCAGTAGAGAGTTGAAATTCTCCAAGTTTCTTTTCGAGTTCTCCCCATTGAACGACAGGACTTCCTCTTTCACCGCCGCGGTCATAATGCTTCAAAAATCGGATTGGCTTGTCTCTTATCCGAACATTTTCTTCGACTAGAAAACCATCCAAATATGCATTTATGGCTGTTCGAGTTGATCTTGCTGGAGTAAAAATTCCGAACGCTCCCTTTTT
>DAKQ01000070.1:28114-28966 GCA_002496635.1 Euryarchaeota archaeon UBA82
CCGTATACAATGTGGACGAGATCTGCTAAAACATCGAGGATTGCTAAATCGTGTTCGATAACGATAACTCGTTTATCCTTTGCAAGGTCTTGAATGATTTGCACGATTCGCATTCTTTCATGAATGTCAAGATATGATGAAGGTTCGTCAAAGAAGTAAACGTCAGCATCCCTAAGCATTGTTGCACAGATAGCGACACGCTGTAATTCACCACCTGATAACTGGTCGATTGTTCGGTCTAGTAGTTTTCTAATCGCAAGAGTTTCAGTTAATTCATCGAATGAATTTCGCTCATCAACACGGCGCAGGAGTGATTCAACTGAGCCCTGGAAACGTTTTGGTAATCGATCTATATTCTGTGGTTTAAGCGCTACCTTTACTTCATTGTCTTTGACAGAAACGAAAAAGTCTCTCAATTCCCCTCTGGGTAACGTGGCGATAACATCATCCCATGATGTATCCTTTTCTCTCCAATCACCAAGATTAGGAACCATTCTTCCAGAGAGTGCATTGAACGCTGTCGACTTCCCCATTCCATTAGGGCCGAGAATTCCAACTACATTCTCCTTGGTTGGAGTCGGGAGTCTAAAAAGACGAAATCCATTCAAACTGTAGCGATGAACCATATCTACTTTCAACTCAGTAGGTAAATTAATCACTTTGACGGCATCTCCAGGACACAATTTTGCTCTTGTAAAACAAACAGGACACGCACTTTCAAGGATTTTCCATTTGTTGTCCGTAAATTGGATGCATTCTCCACCACACATTCCTGCGTATTTGGTGAGATAATCAAAAGCGGGCATGTTTGGTTTGCATCGCTCATCGTCCAAGACAACTATTCGCATTGTT
>DAKQ01000019.1:0-1053 GCA_002496635.1 Euryarchaeota archaeon UBA82
TTGTTACAGTATTCAAAAATTTCAGTCATTGAAACACCGGACTTCTTCATGTATGGAATGGTAATTCCCCAGTTGTGATATGCACTGCCGAATGCTACTGTTCCGTCCATGACACTGACTTGCCATGTCTTCTTGAATTCTTCAGGAGCGAATTGCTTGATCAATCGATTGACCTTGGTAATTGTCTCTTCAAATCTCTTGAGCATGTCTTCTGGAGTCACTTGCAATTCATTGATGAGTCGATCGACCTTGTTAATGAAAAGAACAGGCTTTACTTTTTCCTTGAGTGCTTGTCGAACAACAGTTTCAGTCTGAGGCATTGGGCCTTCTACAGCACAAGCGAGAATGAAACATCCGTCAACCGCACGCATTGCACGTGTTACGTCTCCACCGAAGTCAACGTGACCAGGTGTGTCGATGAGGTTGATGAGGAAATCAGTTCCGTCTACAGCGTGCACCATTGATGCTGATGCTGCGTTGATTGTGATTCCACGAGCAGATTCTTGCTCATCGAAGTCAAGAACACGAGCAGCACCTGCTAGATCGCTTGACATCATACCTGCACCTGCGATGAGGTTGTCAGAGAGAGTAGTCTTTCCGTGATCAATGTGCGCAGCAATACATAGATTGCGAATTTGCGGCAGGATGTGCATGACTTCTGTAGCCTTTTTGATATTGTCTTCTTTTCGTCCCATGGTGTCCACCTGTCTGGTTCATTTCGCCCACTTGAATGGGGTTCTTAAGTGAGTCGCAAAAGTTCAACGGAATTCTTGCGTGACCTTGTTGACTTCATCGTGCGGATGCAGCGATTCTCTCAACTTCTTCTCGCTTGGAAACTGCATATGATGTCGAGTCTCCTTCGGAAGCTTTGTTGAGTTCATTGATGATACATTGTTGTAGCGTTCTCTTAGACTTGTGAGTCCCTTGTTGCGCCCCTTTTGCAAGGTTCTTCAGAGCGACATCGAGTCGACGTGAAGGAGAGGAGTCAACAGCCTTGGGTTGAGAAACTGCTCCGAATTTAATTCGGGTGATTTCTTCCATAGGCGCTGCATG
>DAKQ01000019.1:1432-2287 GCA_002496635.1 Euryarchaeota archaeon UBA82
CCTTCGAATGCCTTCATTGCACTTTGTTTCTTACCAGTGTAAGATCCAGTACGCATGAGTTTGTTGATGTAGCGTTCTACAACACTAAGTTTGGACTTTCCAAACCACATGTTCGCATGTCGTCCACCGGAGTGAGGTACGCCGACAGTTGAGAGATTAACGTATGGTGCAAGTCCTGGGTCGTTACAGGTTACTTCAGTAGCATCCCATTTTCCAAAAACTAAAGTTCCGATTCCAGCGATTGGGCGTTCGTCTACGATTGCTTCTTCTGTCATCATCAACACCTCAGCGTACAGGCTTCTCCTTTCGGCCACGTACCATTTCGTCAAGAGAAACGCCGTTGACTTGGATGACCTTGTATCGGACACCAGGAATATCTCCGTATGAACGACCCATGCGTCCTCCGATACCTTCTACCATAACCTCATCGTGTTCATCGATGAAGTTGATTGCACCATCGCCGGGAGCGAAAGCTGTGAGTTTGTTACCGTTCTTGATGAGGGAAATCTTGACGGCTTTACGAATTCCTGAGTTAGGTTGTTTTGCTTCGATACCGACTTTTTCAATGACGATACCTTTGGCTTGTGTGGACCCAGCAAGCGGGTCATGGCGTGCTCGGGACTTGAGCATACGCTTCTTGTAGCGACGATCCGACCAACGGAATTTCTGTCGATCTTTAGCCATCTTGGCGCCTGCAAACAGTCCTCTACCCATGATAATCCCTCATTCGAGCAACTTTGCGACTTTGCTTTCATATATCAAGTCGCCGTTTGATAGACCAGATATTTTTACAGAAACCAATCGAAGAATAACATCATAAATATGATGCCTATGGTCTTGATATGATTCCCCAAT
>DAKQ01000019.1:2667-12406 GCA_002496635.1 Euryarchaeota archaeon UBA82
TTGAATTTGTTTCTGACAACAGCGACCTACTCACAAGTCACATTCTTGGTGTCTTATGTCTTCTTTCCGGCCTAAATTTCATGTCTGCATCTTCAGGTGAGATTGAAGAGGTTCAGGCACGCTACCAGGAAGATACTCAGACAAAGTTCTGATGGTTGTGATTCAATGGCTTTCCGTGATCATCTGACTCATGCTCGGCTTGTCCAAGATGAGACAAGTCTCATTCATGGTGTTTGGAATTACAGCAGAGAACACAATCATCCAATGTTACTTTTTGATAACATATCTGAGGCTCAGGGTCAAAAAATTGCAGTGAATATGCTTACGAGAGATAGACTATGTGAGGCAATTGGAATTCAACCAGATGTTTACATCGATACACTTGCATGGGCAATGAAGAATCCAAGTGAACCAGTGATTGTTTCTCCTTCAGATGCTCCTGTGTATGATTGCATGCAAGATGAGGTCGATTTGACCGCTTTACCTATTCCTCATCACTGGCCACAAGATCGTGGGAGATACATGTCTGCTAGCGTTATTATCGCTGAAGTTGACGGAAGGAGAAATATGAGTTTTCATCGGCAATACTTGCGTGATGAATTTCATCTTGTCGTCCGACTTGTACCACGTCATCTTCGAACTATGGTCGACGAGGCGAGAGCAAAGGGTCATGAGGTGAACATTGCTATTGTGAACGCTCCTGATCCAGTTGTTCTTCTTGCAGGGGCTATGTCATTTGATGAACCAATTGATGAGTTAACCATAGCAGCGGCTCTTCATCAAAAACTCTACGACACATCACTTGAACTCGTAGCATTGCCAAATGGTATCCAAGTTCCTGCAAATGCTGAATATGCAATGTGGGGACGTATTACAACAGAAGATGATGATGAAGGTCCATATGTTGACATTACTGGTACAGTTGATGATGTTCGACAAGAACCTGTCATCGAAGTTGATGGAGTACTTCATCGAAATGATCCTATTTTCCATGCACTGATACCAGGTGAGGCTGAACACAAGACCTTGATGGGATTGCCAAGAGCACCAACGATCAAGGATGCGGTTTCAGAAGTTGTTGATTGTATCGATGTTCACATGACAGAAGGAGGTTGCGGATGGCTTGCTGCAGTTGTAAAGATTCGGAAACATTCTGAAGAGGATTCGAAGAAGGCTATTGAAGCAGCCTTAGCAGGTCATCGTTCAATGAAGATGGTTACAATTGTCGATGAAGACATCGATATTGGAAACCCCGTTCGTGTGGAATGGGCTATGGTGACTCGTTGGCAACCTGATCGAGATACCTATATTTTCAGTAATCAGAAAGGTTCGAGTCTCGACCCATCTCGGTACGCTGACGGAAAGACATCAAAGGTTGGCTTCGATGCAACCATCCATCACGAAGATAACCCAGAAGGCTATCAGAGTGTCCAATAGGAGGGTCGCCATGCGAGAGCATAGTGGAGATAATCTGCAACATCCACGAAGAAATTTGGGTAATCGATATCGCTCACAAGCTCAGAAGTTTGTTCGTTTAGCGAAAAGTGACCCTGAACGTTCAGGTTCTAATTTCCAATGGGCAGAGCAAAATGCGAGACAAGCAATCTTACATGATTTCACGGATGAAAGAAATTGGCGATGCCTTGCTGATATCAAAGTACAGCTCAACGATAACGAAGGATTAGGGATTGTACTGGAAGATGTTTTCACGGTTCTTGGCAGAGAAGTTAAACAGTTTGAAAAGTTGAAGAATCTGAATTATATTGAGTATGGACTTGAACTTTTAGAGGCTGCATTTTCCCGAGATCCTCTCACAGCAGATGCTTGGTGGGATGCGCTTGTAACTCGCGGAGGGGGTGATGCTCAAAGCGATGATGTTCTTCTTGAAATTGCTGATTTTGCAGAGCGTTGCAGAGATTTAGATTTCCGTGACCAACGTGCTAACATCATCTATGGAAGAAGAATTGAGCAATTACGAATTCAAGGGTTTGAGGATCTTTTCATTGAATTATGCAGACATTTACTCGCTCATCGACCTTCAAATCACGAATTATGGATGCAACTTGGACGATTACACGAACGAAGAGAAGAGAGTGATTCCGCATGGTCATGCTATGATCATGTGCAAACCCTGCGCCCGCATATTCTAGCACGTGATGAATACCTCTCACGTCTTACAGCATCAATGGATGGGGGAGAATCCCAACCCTGGAGCGGTCCAGAACTCAAACATCGTACTACTTTCCTAGAACAAATGGAATCATTGACACGTCGTGTCCGTACAGTAGATTTAGAAGAAAAACAACAACCTATTTCAGAAAAGCCTGAAGAATTTATTCATCCAGATAAGGCTAAATTGGATCTCTTAATTGAATCTGAAAACATTTCTGAAGCATTCTTCCTAGCACGTCGACTTGTAGCCTCTGGAGAGGATTGGGCAAACTCATATCTTGAAAAATGCCGCAGTATGATGTAGGTGTTTTGATGCGTCCAACATTTGTTCTTGCCTATGTTGTTCAAGATCACAATCCTAATTCTGTAATCAATGGTGGAAGTATTTTGATGGTGCGTCACCCTGACAGAGGATGGGAATTTCCAGGCGGTCATGTCGAAGAAGGTGAAACTCCAGAAGATGCTTTGATGCGAGAACTTCAGGAAGAAGTTGGTGGTAAAGGCAATTTGATTACCTGGAATACGGATTATTACCCCAACGGATGGGTAGGATTGGTTACTGTTCATTCAAAGGACGAACCCTTTCATCAGAAATCTTGGACAGTTGCTGACAAAGTTGTTAGCGAAGTTCGATGGTTTGAACAGGTGCCTCCATTTACTCACTGGGATGCTCAAGAAGTCATCGATTTGAGCCATTGGGTCTCTTCTATAGAATTAGGGCATTAATTCTTGAAGTCGTTTTGTCCACTCAAGATGATGGTTTTCGTCAATGTTACAGCCGAGAATGACTGCAACAAGCATTGAATCATGAACAAGTTCTGATTGACCAATCAACCAATCCATTTGCTCAAATTTATCGAGTCGGTTCGCCATCATTACCATGGCTCTAAGATCTGGTCGATCTTCACCTTGTGGTGTCTTTTCCAAATTCTCTATGCACCAAGTAAAGACGCCTTGAACATCATCTGGATGGACAGAAAGAGTTGGTGTTTCCTCACTTGCATCTCTTGGCTTGGCTTCATCAACTTGATTTTGGAAACGAATTGCTTGTTCATCTTGATGGTCTATTGTTAAATCCAAAAAGAGCGATCCTGCTTCAATGGCCATTGTCGGTTGCTGGGCTAGAATAGCATGTGCATGACCGTTCCATGCGTTTCTGGCAGCATCGAACATGTGACCATATCTCGCGTGTATTCGTGTTGCTCCTATACGTGAAATTGCAATTGTTTCATGAGCATGGTTTTCCTTACGTGAAATATCTCCATAGACTTGGAGTGCCATTAGATCTTCACCATTCGCCATATGAAATGCGGCTTTGTTTAACAGAGAGAGGTCATGGTCTCTACTCGCTTTCGAAACGGACTTCAAACGTGTTTCTGCCCAGGTTAAGTCCTCTTCAGCAGCAGCTGTATCACCACGTTCGAATCGTTGTAAACCTCGCTCCATACGAAGTCTACCCTCAAGGGCAAGATCTCTGGTATCAGGAGACCGACATAGCGTCAAAGCATGTTCAATAGCCTCTTCGAGTCTTGTGTCTCCGAGCATTCTTCTGCGGACAAGATCGAATGTAGCCCGTTGAGCAGGCGATAGTTCAGGGAGGAGTAATTCCACTAATTCTGCAGCATCCAGATATAATGCAGCTTCAATAATCGCCATCCAGTCATTCCAACCCGATTCAGACAGCCATTGCTGTGCCACATCTAATTCCACGGGACCTTCTGTTCTCCATTTTGAAATAAATAATCCAGGTGCAGTCGGCCTCATTGTTTCAACTCCTTTTGTAAGGTCAAATGGGCAATGAATGAGGATTCCGCTCTAATGCGATCGATTTCTCCAGTCCAACCTGCTGCGCCATCATGTCCACCGCCTTCTCCACCATGCTGTCGAGCGACCTCTTGCATGATTTTTCCCAGGTGTACACCACGTAGTGTGGCATTACGGGTGGCTCGAGCCGTCAATCGGGTTGAACCATCTCTAAATCGTGAAACGAGAGTTACATCTGAACCAACACCGAGAAGCATTGATGCAAGCCTTCCTTCAAGCGTACCTGCATAAGTTGTTACAAGGGACCAATCGCCTGCAGCATGCATTTTAGATCGGGACATACCTCGCAATAAACTACCACGTTCACTCGGGTTTGTTTGCTCCTTTTCGATATGTTCTGAAAATTCAGCATAGTCAATAGTCGTATCTTCAAGCAAAAGAGAAGCTGTGTCGAACGATGATTGGTTTGCATGCTTGAAACGGCCAGTATCTGTAATCAAGCCTGCAAGGAGCATCTTGCGAACATTTGTGGATAGGCAATTTGGTGCGTGATTTGACAGGAATTTTGTGATGATCTCCGTTGTTGCACGAACATCCCATTGCAACATTAGGTCATCCTCTTTGATCTCCCATCCATTAGTAGCATGGTGATCAATAACCAACAATGGAACATCAGGTATGTCAAAACCAACTTGATCTGGTGAACCAGCATCGACGATGACAATTCCACCCATCTTTGCAGGCCAAGAAGTTCCCTTTTCAGTGATTTTTCGAAATGGAGCATCGTATTTTGATACCATTTTCTTGGCTACTCTACCAAGGTGTAATCCACATGACAACATTCCTGGGTGATATGAGGATAATGCAACTGCTGAACCGACAGTATCCATGTCGCCATTTTGGCCTGTAACAACTGGGACAGCACCGGTTTCAAGAGCATTATCAAGCCACAATTTCATGGCTTCTAGTTGCTCTTTTTGTGAACTCAAGCTTCTCCCTCAAGTGATTTCTTGAGTTCTTCGTATGCTGTTACAAGTTTTGCTTCATGCTCAGCGAGACGTTCAGCATGCTCTGAGAGTGTTGTATGGGTAGTCTTCAATTCCTCAATAAGTTCGTCACGATTGTCAACTTCGACCAAGACTCCTCCGAGTTGTCGGTGAAGAGATAGGCCTTCAGGGTGCTTTTCTACAGCGTCAATTGTCGTTTTCAATTCTTGTAACTGAGCACGAACTGTCGCGACTTGATGGCGTGCATTTTGTACTTCAGAAACGACAACTTGGAGTTGTTCCATGGTGCTCATGATTCATTCGAATCACTATTGGTTGATGAACCTGCGGTTTGGATTACCTTGAGAATTTCATCTGCAGCGATAAGACCACGTATACGTGTGTTCCACATTGCTCGGAGATCTTTTGCGTTCGCTTCATGCAAGTTAAAACTGAACTGTTGATCATCAATTGATATCGTTTCAGACTCGCTTGCTAATGATTCTTGCAATGCTTTACGCTGAGTTACATCATCACGATGGATTGTGCAAACCAAGGAAAAAGGCGTCTCCGCCATTTTGAATCACTCCTCTTCTTCAGATGCCTTACGCTCAAAGTCGAGTGCAGCTTGCTGAGCAATAAATGCCATATCAGCAGTAGTTGCACCTTCAACAGATCGTCGAAGAATACGTGCGTTAGCATCGCTAGCACGTGTGAATGGTTCCCATGCGCCACCAGCAAATGTGTGTCCGCACTTTCCACAGGACCAAATTCCTACGGATTGGCGGGTCACCTTGCGATAATGGCAAACCGGACATGTGTATTTTGCATTTTTCTTAGCCAATGCGCTGCCAGCATTTCTTCGTACGCTAACACCGTAACGTGCTCCAAATCGTGCCGTAGCCTTTGCTTTCTGGGTTCTCTTAGCCAATCAGTTCCCCTCCTTTTCTGCAACCATTTCTCGTAGTTCAGTACACTTCTGCTCTGCGACCGCAAGAATCTCTGCAAATTCGCTCGGAGTGAACACTCCTCTTAGTCCCTTCTGTAGGGAATGGAGGTGTCCTTCATCACCGAGAGTGATATGGATTCGCTCGTCTCCGCCTAATTCTTCTTCTTCTGATGGGTCGTAGACAAATCGTCCACCAGCACGTGTAAACGATGCCATAATTGGAGAGCCGTTGACTTTGAGTTTGTGATCTTCGCCAACATCAAATCGTTCAGCTGGAACGACTGCGGTTCTTAATGCTGCAATAGCAGCAAGTCCAGCAGCATCGAAGATGTTACCTCCGTCAGAAAGAACATGGATGTCAATCATAACACCCCATACTTTCTCACCAGGAACGATACAGAGTTCTTCCATATCGATGCATCCTGACTCACGGATTCCTCTATCGACAACTCGACCCAACTCAATGGATTGAGGTGAAGGTGGCCCAGGTTCATACTTTCGATGAGCAACAGGACGGAGTTCAGCACCGCACATCAAGGAACCTTGTGTGGGTCGGTCTGGCCATGGAGTTCGGATTTCGAATTTGACACCCGCATAAATGATGGTGTCTCCCCAAACAACCTTTGCAGATCCTTCAGCATTGTAGAGACAGTCGACTTCGAGTGAAACATCTCTGCTGTCCCATTGTCCACGTCCATCAATTCGTTGGTCATCTGCTGCGAGTCGCTCAAGTTCTTGGCGCAAGAGTGTAGGCACAAGTTCAACCATCAGTTATCACCTCGTTCATATCGACGCTTAAGCGCATCAACCATGAGTTCATGAATTTCTGAAGCCGCTTTGAAATTATATTCCATAGCAAGATTGAACTCTTCAATTGAAAGGTCTCCATCCATTTGTAAGAATGCAATTTCACCAGTGTTAGGAAGAATTCCAACCGGCAAGTCGGCTTGTCCATAGTTGTCCTCTGCTTTGTCAAGGTCGAGTACAACTGTGTCTTCGATCTTTCCTGAAGCAACACCGACAATCATGTCACGCATTGGAATTCCAGCATCGGCTAGGGCAACTGCAGCAGCGGTAATACCAACACAACGGGTACCTGCTTCAGCAGCAAGAATTTCGATTTCAACTCGAATCTTGGAACGTGGGTAACGCTCGACAAGAACAACGGATTCAAGTGCTTCCGCAGTAACCTTGGAAATTTCTCTTGAACGTCGATTAAATCCAGGTCTAATACGGTCTCCAGTTGAGAATGGCGCCATGTTGTATCGTACATCGATAACCGCACGATCTTGTCGTTGAATCTTACGTGGATGTGCCTCCATTGGCCCATATACTGCTGCAACTGCAACATTCAGTCCATGGGTAACCATAGCTGAACCATCTGCGGCAGGCAAGACACCTGCTTCAATTGATACTGGACGCATTTCATCTACTGTGCGTCCATCTAGTCTTTTTCCATCGTCTCGCAATAGCTTGACGTCTCCGTATCCTCCCATTAGTTTTCACCTCGTTGTTGTTCTAGTGCATGTACTGCATTTTCGAAATTGTTCATATGGCCTTCATCTGCCAATTTTTGAATCAGTTCACGTGCTGTGAACATGTTGTCAGCATCTCCGTGGATCCAAACTCGGCCGTTATCTGCGACGATAATTCGGCAATCTGTAAGATCTCTGATTCTGCTAACCATTGAATTGTTATCTCCTCGTAGTGTATCGATAAGATTGACTGGAATTGAAACGACACAACCTTCGTTGAGTCTTCGCAGACCAATGCCCTTCATTGTGAGGACCATGTTGTGGGCTTCATCAACTTCTTGAACACGAGCGAGTGCTGCGTCTCCGATACCAAGGTGTTGTCTTGTTGAACCGAATTCAACCTTCCATGGTGCAAGTGACATAGGCAGGAGTGCTTGGAACGGTCCGTTCACATCGAAGAACCACAGGTTGTTTCGAACTTCTGCAACGACACCGACGATTAAGTCGCCTGAACGTGGCATGTATGCGCTGTTGATTGGACGAACGGAAACGACATCGTTTTGTTCGTTAAGCCACCCGAGTCGGGTTGCGATGAATTCTTCGTTCTGTGCAATTGCACCAGAACCTGCGTGCTTCCCGGTTGATGGTCCGATGACCATTCCCGGGGTCACTAGGCGCTGCTCGGCGCCACTTTGACCTTCGGACATTCTTTTCTCTCCTGTCCCGGCCACTGGACATCCCATGATAAAGGACACCCCTAAGCCTATGTTACAATTCTTTGACTTCTGCTTCTGATGCACGCTTCAAAACTTGTCCAATAATGTCACCTTTCATCCCTGCTGGAATCTCAATTACACATGCCCAATCTCCGTTTTCAAGCCATCCTTCTTTCTGTTGATATGATCTTAAGAGATTGCTTACGCTTCCATAAGATGAACCTGGAATTCGAAATGCTAAACGTACAGATTCGAAACTGAGCGGAATCAGAGGCTTTAGTTTAGCGATAGCATCTTTCACTTGTTCTTCTAAACGCTTGAACGGGTCTACAGTGTATTTTGATTCATTCAATGCTAATTCGATTCGAGTTCTAGGATGAGGAGATTTCGAACGTGGATCGATAGCTTGTGTCTGGATGTGATGAATGATTTGCTGACGCATTGTTTCTACACGTGCTTTTCGTTGAGCAGTTGTCAATTGAATCGTTCCCCTTTCAAGAATAATCAAAAGTATTTTTCCTACGTCCAATGTTTCAAATGTCTTCATCAAGATTTCTTCAGTGGGCCTTTCGCCACCACGTGCATCATGGAAAATTTCATCCATGGCCATGACTTCATCAAGATCAAATTTAGTTGGGTCGAGTTTCCAATCTTCGATTTTATCAGGATCTACAAGGGCTTCATAGCGCTTACCACCTTTTTCGATGCGAGCAAGAACGGAATTATCAAGGCTTACCATTGTTCCACCAGTTGAATGATGGAGGAAGGAATCAATGAATCTATCTACTCAATCCTCGAGAGGTTTGAGTCTATCGAGCTGCTTTGTAACTTCACCACGGTCTAGGATTCTGTATCCATCTGAGTCAACAACAACAACTTCAACTGCCTCTCTGTTAAGTTCTGTATCATTGGCTGAACGAAGTGCTTCAAGCCCCATCTTCATGGCTGCATTGAGTGTCATGCCGGATTTCCAGTTCTTTTCGAAGTATTCGATAACCGTATTCCTGTTGCTGCCAATTGCACCTGCATGGTATGATTGGTATGCTCCTGATGGGTCTGTTTCGTAGAGATGAATTCCTTCGTCATCAACACCGCCGATGAGAAGTGCCGTTCCGAATGGACGAGATCCACCGTATTGGGTGAAGGATTGCTTGAAATCGCATAATTTCTTGACAAGTACGTCGACTGGTACAGTGTCAGCATATGTGATTCTGTTGATTTGGGACTCAACACGTGCACGAGCAACGAGTTGTCGAGCGTCTGCTACAAGTCCAGATGTTGCAACTCCAACGTGTTCATCAATTTTGAACATCTTTTCAATGGATTCGGGTATTATAAGACGGGAAGCGATTCTCTTGTCACAGACAAGAACGACGCCTTCTTTGAACTTTAGACCAGCAGTTGTTGTTCCTCTTTTTACAGATTCACGGGCGTATTCAACTTGGAATAATCGTCCGTCTGGGCTGAATGTTGTAATTCCATGATCGTATCCTCTTCCACTTGGTTGCATTATCTCACCGGTTCCTTCTCGTCGTCGACGCTTTATGAGGGTGCGGGTGGGCGACCCTTGAAGTTAACGAAGAATAGGACCCATTTGAACGCTTGGCTTTGAATCCCTTAATGTCTTGAAGTTGAACCTCTTCGGTCACACATGCGCATAGCTGTTCTCTCCTCTGG
>DAKQ01000019.1:12805-21538 GCA_002496635.1 Euryarchaeota archaeon UBA82
GGAGATTCTCATATGTTCCAGGTTCCCTCTACCCAATGGGTTGAACATCAAGCCCAGGCAGCAGGTGTGGAATGGTGTTGTGTAAAGGCATCGGGGACAGTTGATGATGAAATTTCAACACTGGAGGAAACATTGAGTGAATTGAAACTCGATGCTATTGTAAGCGGTGCGCTTCGAAGTGATTTCCAAAAGGTGAAATTAGAAAACATGGCATATCGCCTCGGAATACATTCATTTTCTCCACTTTGGCATCAACACCCATTCGAGCACCTTCATGGAATGATCGAAAACGGATTTAAAATCATGATCAATTCTGTATCTTGTGAAGGATTAGATGGTGAATGGCTCGGTAGAATATTGGATTTAGATAATGTAAAAGAACTCAAATCACTCTCTGAAAAATATCGATTCAATGTCGATGGTGAAGGTGGAGAATACGAAACCTTTGTTGTTGGAGGGCCACATTTGCCCCGCATGCTAAAAGTTGAAGGAAATGCATCATTTGATTCAGTACGTGGCGTTTTCACGATAACGAACATTCATTGAATCGCATCTCGAGCAAGAGCAACTGCTTCATCAACGAGTTCTCCTGAAACTCCGATATGATTACTTGGCTCAAACATGGCTTCCAATTCCTCAGCAGAGAATGCTGCCGATATAGCAGGTGTTCTGCTGCATACATCGATCAATTCTTCCTTGTTAGCGACCGCCGTAAATGAGGCTTCTCGAAGAATTTCATGCGCTTCATCTCTGGCTATTCCACGTTCGACTAAGTCGATCATGACTTTTTCTGCCATGACAAGTCCACGTTGAGATTTGATATTCTCCATGCATCGTTCAGCATCAACCCACATTGTTTCGAGAACTTGTCGTGTTTTAGCAAGTACGTCTTCGCACAAAGCACTACCATGTGAAAGTGTGAATCGTTCACTGCTAGAATTAGCAAGATCCCGCTCATGCCATAACAGAGCATTCTCGTAGGTTGGTATGATAAATGAACGAACGATTCGTGCTAGTCCTGACGCATTTTCAGACTTTATTGGATTCTTTTTGTGAGCCATCGTAGATGATCCAACTTGCTTTTTCACGTCAAATCCTTCTCCAGCTTCCTGAATTTCAGAGCGTTGAAGGTTCCGAATTTCTTGGAGAATTTTCTCACATGATGTTGCAACATTAGCAAGCCAAGATACGTATTCAACATAACGATCTCTTCCTACAACTTGTGTTGTAGCCAATGGCACGCCAAGACCAAGATGTGTCAAAATCAGTCGTTGTAATTCTCGTGCGTTGACTCCTTGAGCAGCTCCAGTTCCGACAGCACCCAAGAATTTACCAACTGAAATTCTAGGACTGGCTTCATCCAGACGAATCAGTTGCCTTCTAAGTTCATCGAGCCATACTGCTGCTTTCAAACCAAAGGTAATTGGCACTGCTGCTTGACCATGTGTTCTTCCTAACATTACGGTATCTCTTTCACGTTCCGCAACATCTGCACAGACTGAAATCAAAGCGCACAATTGTTCACGTAGCATAACAATACTGTCTCTAAGTTGAAGAGCAACTGCAGTGTCAACGATATCGTTGGATGTTGCGCCAAGATGGATACACCACCCCGCATCTCCAGCAGCTTCTGCCATGGCTTTGGTCAAAGCCATAATGTCATGTCGCGTTTCTGCTTCAATTTCTGAAACACGTTCCTTGAGGACAGATTCTGGATTCGAGATCGCAGCAACTGCATTGTAATCATCCTCTGAAACACGACCAAGTTGCCAATGAGCCCAAATTAGTGCACGTTCAACTTCGAGTTGTCGTTCATGTCGTCCTAGTTCAGACCAAATGCGTTTGAAATCTTGGGAGCCATATCGATAGTCAAGTGGACAGAAGGCCATAATGAACGGTCTTGGAGGGACTTCATGAACCTTCCTTGAGAGCATTTTTGGAAAATATCCGTGATAATGTCACTTATTGTTGAATTTTGTCAGGCATCATGGCTGTACGAATCAAAATCATTGCAAAGATACTCGATATTAAGAATGATATGCCGACATAGATTGAGAGATTATACCACATAATTGCAACTCCAACTAACGAAATGTATCCGAAAATTTGGCATATTGCTGAAGCAAAATTGAGTTTCTTAACCATTCGTTCGCTAAGAGTCCCTTTGTTTTCAAGTAGAAATGTGTAAATGAGGAAATATATTGCTTGGAATGGAAGTGTTGCGGCAATTATCGCAAGAGCAACTTCTCGCATTTGTGTAGGATTCGATTCCTGTTCAATGCCCTGAAACAACATAACAGCAGTATTTGTACCGAGTAATGCAGCCATTATTGTCCAACGTTTATCTTGTGAGGAGGTTCTGCTCTCAACGTTGACTGAACCTTCACTCATATCCTTAACAGATGAAGTAAAGGGTTTGTATTTTGTCCCATAGGAAGGAGAATTTTGTAGGGTTTTGAAGGGTTAATCTGACCTCAGTCTACAAAATCATGCCAAGCATCTTGATCACAAATCCAGTGATTGTTGCAACGATGAATAACAAAATCATCATACCAACGGGTCCATATTGATTTGTGTCTTTAATTGCAGTTGATAAAAAACCGTCACGTGCTACTGCGGAGGCAAACCCTTTCGCTTCTTCGTATGGAGGCGGGTCTCTTCTTGGGATGCGCTCTCCTTCTCGAACTTCTCCGCTCATGATTGTGGGTTCGTATGGAAGGTCATGAGCATTGCGCTGATGTTAATGTCAAATCTATGAACAGGTTGGGATTGGTATGGCCGAACGTTGGGCGTTGGATTTGGTTGGAAAAAGTATCCACTTGTCTATTGACGGTGGCTGCGGAGGTACAACTTTCGGTTTGCATTTTGCTGTGGATGAAATACAACGTGGAGGCCGCGTTCTTTGGGCGTCGCCTGATATGCCAAATGCCACACGCTTCTCTCAACTTTTTTCATCCCTGAATATCGTTGAAGCGAGTCGTTTTCATGCCATGAATTTGATTGGTAATATGGAACGTTGTGTTGATGCGATTGTGGAGGCAGAACAGAATTTGCCAAGTGTTGGTTTGATCGTTCTTGATAATTGGTGTGAACCTACAGGGCGTATACCTTCCAAAAATCTCAAGGCTGTAATTGACTTGAAAAATAGAATTAAAGATTCAACAACGTTGTTACTAATTTCAAAAGCGGGAACTGAAGTCAATTCGAATGAAGGAGCCGTAAAACCACGAAGTGAGGCCAATCTTAAGGAAGAAGGTTTTCACATATGGACACTACGAGAGACAGAACAAAAAACGAAAGTTCTCACTTGTGATGAAATTGAAATTGAAGGTAAAATCGTTGATTCAGGCTTCGTCCTCTGAATCTTCGCCAAGGAGTTCAGCCATTTCTTCAAGGGCTTCTTCATCAGGTTCATCAAATCGTCGAGGGTTTCGTGCACCACCTTCAAGTTCATCTTCTCCAGCTACCTTGGGAGCGAGATTATCAATCATATTTTCCCTATTCTTCTTTGCACGAATGGCTATAAAAGCCATCATTCCGATGAACAAGAGAATGAGAATGAAAGTGGTAACATACTTCGTCAGGGCGTCTGCCATGGAGGTTCTTGTATCCTCTCAGTAAATATTGTTTTGATTTGATTGTCAATGTTTCAGGGGTTTTGAAAGATGTCTTCTCGAGGACGGCGGGGGTTGCACCCAACCATTGAACGGCGGCATCCGTTCGACTTCAACCCAACCTCGATCAGTTGTTATGTTACATTTTTTGCAACGAAGACCCTGGTTTTTCCCCATGGATTTCATAGATTTATTACAAATCTTGCAAAGCGGTCTTTTTCGTTCAGGTACGCATTTTAAAATTTTGAGCAATTCCAAGTGGAGGGCATTTTCTTCATCCCTTAGACCATTGCCGATGATGGTGTCTCCTTCAATCAGCCACTGTGAGAGTAAAGCAATGTTTCCACTTTGTCGAAATGCAATCCATGTCCCGTGCGATGTTTCGATAACAACATGTCCCTTTTTCAAAATAGATTTTGAGCGCACAGTTGCTATGATGGGCTCGCCTAGGTGATCATCAGTTGCTTGATTGGTTTTGAAAATCAACGAACCTTTGGTTTGTTCGGTATGTTTCCCATTTTGAAGAATATTGAGTGCATCTTGTGCACCTTGCTGTGTCCATGAACGGATACCAAAGAGGACTGGTGAATTGCCCCTCGGAGCCAGAAGACTGGTGCCCAGTTTTGGATTTCTACAAAGAAACGTATCCTCAAGTCTGTCAACTTCATCTAATGCCTCCTCATCCAATTGACGAGTTCCTTCTTTTCCATCAATTCTCCATGAAATCGCTTCATATGTGCATTGAGTGGCTGGCCATAGTACTGCTGCAGTCGCTCCAATTCTTCCATTTCCACCCCAATGTCGAGATACGTTGGGTAAATCTTCTAGAAGAACTTCAGAAGAGACAGATTGAGTGTAAAATTTGGCATCGGATTTTTTCTCACTCATCCAAACCATACCAGGATCTGCTGGATATTGTTTTCGTTCACTGTGATTGCTAATGCCAATGCTTCCTCCTAGGTTAGAGATATAATGCGTCCACCATTGGTCGAGATGCTTCATCAATTCTGCTTCGTTTTCGGCGATCAATTCGACAGCAACAGCGGCATTTCCTCTTGTTCGTTGCTTCGCAAATGGCCAGAGCCGCACAAGTCTTGGATTAGCATAAGATACATCCTCTGGAAGATTTTTCAATAAGTGAAACAATACTTCCGTGGTACAACCACCGTTGAGAGAATCTGTATCATCTAATCCGAGCCAACCCATTTTACCACCTCATCGGATCATATTCATCGCCTGAATCAAATTTGTCAAGAACTCGTTCAATGACTTGAGGTAGACCTTGTTGTGATGACACTTCAAACGTTCGAGCTCCAACAGCCCACCCAGCACCCATGTCTGATTTACGATCGCCAACCATTGCATCTAAAGGATCCCATGATTCTGGTTTGGATCCTGCCCAATCGATGTTCGTGTGCAGAACACGTTGTTTTCTCAAGAGATTATGTCCAGTGCGTAGCATACCTGGCCATGGTTTTCTACAATTACAACAATCTCGATTTCTATGAGGGCAGGTAAGAATCATATCGATAACCGCTTGAGGATTTTCCTTTAACAATTGATTTCGTAATTCATTATGAATCAACTCCAATTGTTCGATATCCCATAAACCTCTCATGATTGCTGATTGATTGGTTACAACACAGATTGTATAGCCGGATTCTCGAAGACGTGCAATGGCATGACCAGATCCAGGAATGATGTTCATTTGATCGGGATTGTTAACGTAGCCTGCACGGCCATAATTCAGAACTCCATCTCTGTCGAGGAAAGCAATTGGGCCACTTGCCCAACCTTCTCCATCAACAATAGGCTCCTTCATGGTCTACCCAAGTATAGGAGGTTGTTGGATTTAGTGGAGCGAGTAAGAGCAAATGTTTCTATCTAGGACACTTTAGGACCTTCTATGCTGATACCAAAGGAGTATGCCACAATTTGTGGTGCTCTCGGTATGATTTTGCTTGCCTACTCTTGGCACAAGCGGCATCAAACCGGTGTCATTAGATATGCTCAAATTGGCTGGATGCTCGTTGCTCTATATTTTTTCAATGAGTCTGCGTATTATTTCGAAATAGGTGATCTTGTCCTTACAGTGATGACGGCTTTGGCGCTTCCATTAGGAGTAGGATTAGTTGTCGCTGAAGCCCGTTCCCTAACGAAAAGAGACCGAGATGCCCTTAATTGGGCTAGAGGTTGTATCGCTTACGCAGGTGGCCCATACCTATTGATTGCCTCAGTTCCTTGGTTAAGCATCCTAGCAATCTGGTTTGTTGCATCACAAGTTGCCATGTTCCTTTCGTTTACTGGAACTGCAGATATACAACTTGGGGAAACATACGTCAATACAGAATCTGGAACATTTCTCTGGTCTGAATGGGACGGAAACAAATGGTTCATGACCGATTCTTTTGCTGAACATCCCTATCAGACAGAACTCATCATGGCTGATGGGAGCATGATTGGAATTAATTTCGTTCTTGCCTGTACTGCGTTACAATCGATGATTGTCTTCATCGGTGCTATTTCTGTACTGGATATTGATCGAAAGAGACGAATTCGTGCTCTTCTTTTCACAATCCCAATCATCCACATCTTGAACCTTTTCAGAAATGCAGGCCTAGTTTGGATGCATATGTCCTACGAGGGTTGGGAATACCTGGGTATGAGCATGTTTGAGTTTGGACACTCATATGCTTCCCGAGTTGTTTCCCTATTTGCGATGTTCATCATGGCAATTGCAATGTTTGAATTACTTCCAGAATTGCATAGGCATATCTTACGATTGCTCGAATCCGTAGGTTTACGGAAACGTAGGAAGCAGCACACCTAGTTCTTTATCCAAGGTGAATCAGGAGTATCCCTGTGCCACAATCTTCCGCTCTGTGCAGGATATTCGATGTGTTCTCTGCCTTGTCCATCCATCATTCCCATTAAACTGGTAGGTGGCATTGAAGAGTCTGTAGTGGATGGTTGGTTACCAAAATCATAGGTTTCTAACTCATCTGGACCATCATAGATTTGTAATTCATCTGAATTCACTGAATGAGTTGAATCAGTCATTGGCCCTAGGTCTGGAGCTTCGAGTATTGGTTCATTGCCATCCATAGACATCATACGTTCTGCGAAGGCATCAGTCTTGTTCCATTCATCTTGTTGGAGATCATCTGAACGATTCGATGTTCCACGGATGATGAGAACCAATACACCAAACAAAACAAGCAACATAACAGCACCTGCGCTGTAGACAATATCATTAGAAACACTTGGAGCAAAATCAGCATTGTCTCCAACGCCATCTCCATCTGCATCGGTTTGTTCATCTGGATCGTTCGGGAATTGGTCGTCAACATTGAGAACTCCATCCCCATCTGTATCCATTGGGTTGTAGGTTGTCTCACACACTAACGCGTATTCTCCAAGTTCAAATGAATCGATAAATCCATCAGAATTGAAATCAATTTTGTCTGAAGAGAAGTCATTCATCAACTGAATGCGTTCGAAATCCTTAACAGAAATACGACCATCTAACTGGATTGACATGAGGGAGAGTTCATTTTCACAGTTGCATGCAAACGCTACTATTTCATTGAATTCAAGATATGAATCTCCGTTTTGATTGACCTCGGAAAATTCGATCGTTCTTCCGTCAAAGTCATCGAAATATTTGAATTCAGATGAACTAATGAGGCCATCTCCGTTGATGTCATTTTCCGTCATCATTTCTTTCAAACCTTCATCACAAGGCATGATTTCTTCTGGGTCAACTGGTTCATCAGGGTCATCAGGGCCACCATCTCGTCCATCCCATGTTGCAACAATTGAGACTTCAGAGAAATCCTCCATTGAAGTGACAGTAATGTCAAACCTGCCTTCAGCAGGGAAATAAATGTACAATTCTTGAGATGTGCCTTCGCCATAGGAAATCCAATCCTCTTCACCGAATTGTCTTCCTGAATCCATCATGTCCTCGTCAAAGAATGGGAAGTCATCAAATCCAAAGCCCGTCTCCCCCTCTCCTTCAATAAGCAATTCTCCTGAGCCACCAAATGTGTTAATGATCAGTGTTTGTGTGTTTCTTCCAACATCGACATAGAAGAATAATTCTTCTCCAGATGGCGCACTTAATCCATCAATTTGTTCATCCTTAAACAGTTGAACTGGAGTTCCATCATATTCCCAAATGTAGAGGTCTGTGAAGGAAGCAGTGATTTCAACACCACTGAATACTGTTTCCGAATCAAGAAGGATGTACCATTTGCCGGGAGTTGGATTATTGAAAGCGATTTTATCGCCTGCTCCAGGTGAACCAGAGTGGTGGTCAGCCTCACTTGCAGTTGGAATATTCTCGATACGCATGTGGAGACTGGCTTGACCAAATCCTCCATCGAGATCTACTTCAAGTCGTTCAGTACCAGTTGGTACGTCAACGAAGAAGTATTGATCAAGTCCGTTATAGCCACTCATCGGACCATAAGCAATACCTGGGGTGAGTTCCACAGCAGTCGTAGGATCTGCATTTGTGGGAGCAAAATTCATGTCGGCTAAGATTGTGTAATCGTTGGCTTTTCTGTAAGTGTAGGTAATCACGTAGTAAATGCCAGGTTCAACATCGAATAAGTTCACTTCTTCATTATTCCCTTGGCCCGAAGACCAATCTTCCATTGTGGAATAAGTGGTTCCGTCTCCTGGTAAAATCTCTTCAATAAACCCGATATCCCATCCATAGTCTGGATCAACAGGTCCACCTTTCGATATGGCCAACTGAACATTCCCTTTACCACCATAAGTCTCGACTTTGAGTTCGGTAAGTGGTTCGGTTACGTTGACGAAATAGTAATTGATTGCAGCTTCGTAATCCTCTGCTTGATTCGATTGTTGTGTGATTGGCACGCCCTTGAACAATTCCGTCATCTCTTCAAGACTTGGTGGAGCTTCAGCAACATCCCAATATGTGCTAACTTCAAGTTCTTCTAAATCCTGATTTGCTACAAGAGCAAACCACATGACGTCATATTCTGGCCATGAAAAACTTCCATAAATCGAGCCATACCATCCAGTCAATTCCATATCGTAGTCCCACGGGGCAGGAATTTCATCGTATCCAACATAAACATTGAAT
>DAKQ01000048.1:0-16893 GCA_002496635.1 Euryarchaeota archaeon UBA82
TTATCTGCGTAATGAGCAAATTCGAGATCGAACCAAATTCCTGCCACATCACATGGGTTTTGGTAACTTAGAACCGCTGAGAAACCGAGCGCTGAGGAAGGCATCCCAGCAGTTTCTCCAAGCGTATACTTGACGTTATTTTGCATGATTAGGTTATAGTCATTCATTGAGACTGAGATCTCAGGGCTCTCAGCGCAATCATCCTGAATGTACGGTGTTATCGAAGCAATTGGGTGTGAAAAGTGAGAGCGGAATTTGTCAGCAGTAAAAGCTGTATCAATCACTTCAGGATTGTACATCATCAAGTCACCAAGTCCTTGTGAGGACCAAATCCCATTTTCTGGAGGGTTCGGCGAGATAATTGTTTGATTGAATCCTGTCCCGACTCTCGTACCAATCGAGAAACCGTGAAGAACAGGCGTTGAGAGTTGGTCCGGGCCAGAATTGAAATTGAATTTTAAATCGACTGTTGGGTATGTTGAGGAGTTGATGTCCCATAGTTCGAGAACACTTCCAATTAGACCGGACATGGAATTGTTGTTTTCATCTACAACAATGAAACCAGTAACTGGATCGATAACATCGACAGAGAGAACGGCGGTCGAGGTTGTTTCAGCTTCTATTGTTAGCAATCCATAGCCATTTGGATGGTTGTCACCTCCACCAACATTTGGCAAGATGTTGCGAACACCCATCCATCCAGATTGTGGAAGAACGCTTCCAAATCGGAAGTTATCGATGTACCATCCTGGCATTGTGGTGTTGTCCAAAGAATAACCACTTGATAGAGGGATATTGTTGTGTTCCAATACAAACCGAAGTTGGATATATGAACCGCCGTAATTGGATAAGTCGAGTTTCATGTTCCCCCAACCGTCTTGATTAAATGCAGAGGTGGAGGTTCCACCGAGCGCATATTCATCGTATTGTACGCCATTACAGGCTCCGTTAATTTTCTGATTCGCTTGACCATTTCCTCTCTGATAATACCCAGAACCGAATGAGACACCACTTGAGTTTTGAATGTCAAAGTCAATGTGTTCGAATTGATGTACGACCGGGTCGAAGATAGGTGTTGGTGCTGAACGTATCTCGACGTATGCGCAATCTGCGTATCTGTAATTCGGGTTGGTACCAGATGTTGAATGGGTTGCAAGTTGATGCCATGAATCGAAGTATACTGAAGGATCTTTAATCGCTGCAGAAGTCATGTCAAGTGTCGGAGAAAGAAGTGTTTGAGCGTATGCTGAACCACCGTTATCGTCTGTATAGTCAATATCGAAGATGCCAGTTCCCCAACAGTCGCTTCCAGAAGCACAATTAGAAGGAATGATAGCACCTCCAAATAACGAGCCATGGGACCAAGGAGCACCAGAACTTGGTGGTGGAGAGGTCGTATCCATGAACCCTGCTTGATCGCTCTCAAAGTCTGTCAAGAGTCCTTCTGCCTTGAGTGAAACAGGTGTTGAAGTGGCTCCATCTTCAAATTGGAAATCTGTTGGCTGGGAGAAAGCGGTTTTTTGTCCGTTGTAATTAGGATTCCAAACTCGAGGCATCGTTTCGATGTCAATACGAGTATGTGCTCCATGTACAGCAGGAGATGTTGAGATTGCTACACTTGCAGAAGTAATGGATTCACCGACTGGTAAATCAACGGAGCCATCCACTTCATTCGTGAATGTCGATGCGTCGTTGAGAACGATCTCAACTTCGCTTGTCCCCGAACTAAAATCCGATACACTTGCTGCAGTTGCAAGTGGGGTCAGTATCATCAAAGTCACAAGGAAAAATGCAATTTTTGTTCGTCCATCAGTAGAAGCCATGGTTTCACCTATGTGTTGCGTAACGACTCTGCTCTAAAACCTCGTCGCTTAACTGACTACATCGGCTTGGAATCATACATTCGCTCGATAAATAGGATATTTTCCACTTTTCGACTCCATGTCTTCATATTGGAGAGGAGTGTGGGCATTCTCATGAAGCCATTCTCAACCGAGCCGGTGATGTTGATTGAAGAAGTCTTTCCTCAAGACACGAACTCATATAATACGCTCTTCGGAGGGCGCTTACTTTCAGTTATGGACAAAGCCGCCGGCATCGCATGTTCAAAATTTGCACATCGGGAATTCGTTACAATCTCAATTGATACATTGACCTTCAAAGCTCCTGCAAGACAGGGAGACCTAATCGAGGTTACTGGACGAGTGGTATTCACGAGTACTCACACTGCAGGAGTCAAGGTTACTGCATGTGCGATGACCAAATCAGATTGGGAAACTCGTGTGATTTGTGAAGGTTATTTCTTCATGGTTGCCATCGATTCAATGATGCGTCCGATTCCAATTCCTCAGTTAGTTCCCGAATCAGAAGAAGATATGAACGAGTGGAAGAAAGCTGAAGAAATTCGAGAAAACATGCTCTCAAAGCGTAATTCTGAATGAGAGCATTGATGAAAGAATCGCCTGTGGATTGACACATGCCAGTTCTTAATATCGCAATGGTTGGAAGCGACGACCTTGCACGAAGCATTGCAAAACCAACCGACCAGAGAGATGTTCACACCTACGTGAACAAAGACATGGTGAATGGTGAAGCACAAATTCTATCCTTGATTCGTCCTGCAAAATATCCTGAACGTTTGCGCCCCCTACTCAATGCCCTCTCCGCAGCAAGAGCTGGTTTGATAGAAATCACTGCTATCGATGCCACTCTTGGTGAAGCACTCGTTGCTTTTGCAAGTGCAAACATCAAACAAGGAATTGCGGTCATCCGCCCACCTCAAGGCGAATGGGTTGACGAAGACATGGTCAAAACATTGTTCAAACAAGCGGGATTGACTGATTGGACATTCGAGAAGGACGATGGCCCTGGTTTGAGATCTGCTCTTTATTCGATTATGGATTCAATGGCAGAAGAATTACAGATGGTTGAACAACAACCTCTGGTTGTTCCGATCGACCAACATTTCAATGTGAAAGGAATCGGACTCGTAGCAATTGGATATGTCCAATCGGGAAGCGTTTCAGTTCATGATGAAATTACCATGCTACCGTCAGGTGGTACTGGTTCGGTAAAATCCCTACAGGTTATGGACGATGACGTCCCCAAGGCAGGAGCAGGCGACCGAGTTGGCATTGCACTTCGTAACGCAAAAGAAGAATCTCTAAGCGGAACATGCCTTATCGTTCTGCCAGAACTCGATGACAAGCGAAAGGACATTCACAGACCTCTTGCCCTAGAATCTCACTCATTGTCGCAAATGAGCCTCAATGTTTCTCCCTTCCAAAAGAGAAAATTAACCGTCGGCGATGTCCTCCATGCGTCGATTGATTTGCAATTTGTCGTTGGACGGGTTGAATCAATAGACGGAAGTATTGGCACAGTTCGTTGGGAAACACCCCTCCTGCAACGTATTGAAAATCCACCTTCTGTTTTAATCGCTCAACTTGATTCAAAACCAAGAATCATGGGCGATGCAAATCTGACAAAACAAGAATGATTCGGCTCCAATTTTGTCGTCCACGAACGACCTTCTAAATCTCGTACTTTGGGGATGCATTGATAATGGGCTGGTTCTACTGCTCGATGGGATGCTGACCAACAGGCGCAACGAACGCCTTGCGGAGAGTGGGGAGAGAGTAACTCTTCCTGGTCTACGCTTGGTAGGAGAAGGGGGCAAGGCGAGAGCAAGCCTTACGAATTCTCGAGTATCTTTTGAATTCAGAAACGGTAATTGTCTCGAATTTAGATACGATTCTATTGCAAGAATGCATCACCACAACACAACGCTTGTTCCTGCATGGATAGCGTTTGTAGGCGTTTGCGCGTTGTATGCTTCATGGCGTATCATCACCCCTGCTGATCTCAGAGTGTTCTCATTCTTGGCTGGCGTGATCTTGATATCGAGTTGGGGGCTTACCAAGCGTCCAACCCTCACATTGGACATGAATTTAGGCGACTGTCATGTCATCTATGGAAATGATTCGAAATTACTTGAGTTCTCGATGCTGATTCAAAGGATAAATGAAGGGATGACACTCGAAGAAGCGAAGATTGGCACCGAAATGATGAATCAGGATACTGATTATCCACGTGAAGCTGCTCAAGAAGCGTACAGAGAATTACCAATGCCTCCGGTGGATTTGGTTCCTTCAGCAAGCATAACCTCATTCTTGGGAACTGAAAGACCATCGAATGAAGGATTCGAAATCGATGAAGAAACCATTCCGAGATGGGCTAATGACATCATGAATCAGCCTCCTTCAAATGAGCATGGACTCATCGCCCGTGGACGTGAACATATCTCTACTCGAAGAGGATATCAAACGCAGGAGATTCAGCCCCAATACAATCCAGTAGGTGGAATTGATGCAATATTTACTGGAGATGCTCCGCTTCCACCCGATGTAGAAGCACGGCACGGCAGTTCATCTCAACGAATGCAGCAAGCAAGAGGTTTAGCAATCCCCCGTCAACCGATGGCAACAACGCCAATCCCTCAAACTCATTTGCCTAGTTTTGTCGGCCCAGAAGGGGCACACATCCCACATAGTTCTGGTATATTCACTTCACCAGATCACCTTTTGGATAGTTTCTCTTCTGAGGAAACTGAAGAGGCTCCATCACTTTTTGAACAAGCATTGCCTCCGATTGAACAACCAAGAACAGACCCTCAACCTGCGTTAAAATCAGGTATCATTCGAAGGAACAGTGGAAATAATTCGTTAAAACGTATTCAAGTACGTTCGAACAATAATGAGAACAAAATCGTGAAACCAAAGAGGTCGAAAACATCGATTGTGACTCGAGGGATTTCATCGACAATGCGAAAGGTTCGAAATAAAATCACTGAACTGAGTGGAGATGGCGTAGACGATGAGATCATTGAGCATATGCATGGCCACATTCAGGAAGAAGCTCCACAAGAAGTTCCTCAATCATTTAGTTCCCTTACTGAATCGCAAGAAGTTACACCGATTCAACAATCTGGCCGTCATGGATTACGACGATTCGATTGAGATTCCTGAAATATTACAGAACGAATTATATCGCTGCTGATATGCATCTTGAGAAATCTTTTCGAGAATCGTCGTTCCAAATTCTTCAAGGGTGAAACTTGCTGTTACTGTGGCATGAGACAAGGCAATTCGAAGTTCTTCGACTGTCATCTCTCCTCGACCAGAAGAAAGGCATGCTGCAAGTGCACCTGCAAATGTATCCCCGCAACCTGTTGGATCAATGACTTTAGAACAAGGATAGGACGGCATTGCAATTGTTTCTTCACCGTGAAGAGCAATAACTCCATGCTCACCTCTCTTTACGATAAGTGTGGGTATGGAAGCCATCTCCTGAACTGCTTTGGCTGCAGCCACAACATTATCCATCCCAGCAAGCATACTCGCTTCCCCATCATTAATCACGACAATGTCGACGCTTTTCATCGCTTCAAGTAGAGTATCATGTGCGATGTCAATCCACAGATTCATTGAATCAAGAATTGAAAATCGAATCGGTTTCGATTGATCTAATACGGATAGTTGGATAGCAGGATGTAAATTCGCACAGAACGTCACGGTTGGATTTCTGCCATGCTCCGGAACTTTTGGTTCAAAGTGCTCAAAGACATTCAAATGTGTTTCATGCGTTATTGCTTGAGCCATCGAACCTTCATAGGATCCAACCCAGCGAAAGGTTTCACCTTCAACTGTTTCAATTCCTTTCGTATCCAGATGAGCATTTTCTAAAATCGCTCGATCTTGTTGTCGGAAATCTGAACCTACAACTCCTACGAGTCCAACGGAGTCAAGTCCCAATCTATTCCGATGAAACGCACATGATAAGCCAGCATATGTTGCAGAACCCCCAAGCGCATTTTCCACAGCACCAAGAGGCGATGCTATGCTATCATAGGCTAAACTTCCAACGATCAAAACATCCATCGAATCAACCTCAACCTAAGAGTTCCTGATGCATGTCAATGTATTGGATGGTGATATCGCCGTTGATAAAATCGGTTTCATCCATAATTCTACGATGGAGTGGAATGAGATGCTCAACACCTGTAATCACTGTCTCATCGAGAGCCGTTCTCATCCGACGAATCGCATCTTCTCGGTCTCTTCCCCAGACAAGTAACTTAGCAAGAAGTGAATCAAATGACCCCGGCATCTCGTAACCCGGATGCGCATGTGTATCTACTCGGACACCGAATCCTGACGGGAAATGGCATTCCCACAGCCGTCCAGGACTTGGTATGAATTCCCGAGGATCTTCAGCGTTCAAACGGCATTGAATCGAATGGCCATTCCAAGTGATGTCATCTTGAGCAAGAGGGAGTGATTCACCTTGAGCTACTCGAATTCCAAGTTCAACAAGGTTATGGCCTGTGATTAATTCTGTGACAGTATGTTCAACTTGAACACGTGGATTTACTTCTAAGAAGTAGAAGTCTCCATTTGCATCACGAAGAAATTCAAAGGTTGCAAGGCCTTTGTACCCCACGGATTCAGCACCTTTACAAACAAGGGCGCCAATTTCTTCCCGCTTTTCTGGAGTGAGCCAAGGGCCTTCTTCAACCAACTTCTGATGACGGCGTTGGATGGAACAAAATCGTTCACCAAAATGGATTGCATTTTTACCATCTGCGAGCACTTGGAATTCAACGTGCTGTGCTCCTTGTATGTACTTTTCAACGAATACACGCGAATCACCGAAAGCGGATTTTGCTCTGGATTGGCATAGTTTCAAAGCACTCTCGAATTCTTCTGCGGCTTCTACAATTTGCATACCGATACCACCTCCTCCAGCAGCTGCTTTGATAATGACTGGATAACCGATCTCATCTGCGAGTGCTGATGCGACAGAAGCCTCTGAAATAGGTTCTGAGGATCCTTTTGCAGTTGGCAAACCTGCTGCTTCCATTGCAGCGCGTGCTTCAATTTTATCTCCGAGTAAACTAATAACATCTGCACTTGGCCCGATGAAGGTAATTCCTTCTTCCTGAAGTCTCTTGACAAAACCAGCATTTTCGGCGAGGAATCCATAACCTGGATGAACAGCATCACAGCCCATATCTTTGGCTGCTTGCACGACTGCTTCGATGTCAAGATAAGCATCAAGTGGATTGATCACATCTCTGAAATGAGCATCGTCAGAAAGACGCACTGGTAATGATAAACGGTCTTCTTTACCGTAGATAATTGCGGCTTCGATACCCATGTCACGAAGTGTTCGCATAATTCGAAGAGCAATTTCTCCACGGTTGGCAATCAAGACTTTTGAGAACCCCATGTACTGATGTTATCCAAGACACCCTATGAGCAAAGCGGTCTAATAAGCACCTTCTCGGGCACGAGTGCAATGTTGTAGGATTCCTCGGAATTGGCTACCCAATTCCTAAATGAATCAGTAAACATCACGCAAATATCGCTTTTGTTCACGCATCATTGTCTGTTCAATGAAATGTGTAGCATCTTCTTCTGACATGCCACCGTGTTCGATTGCGATTTCAATAAGTGCCCTGTGAACGTCTTTTGCCATGTAGGTCTTGTCACCACAAATGTAGAAGTATGCTCCCTTTTCGAACCATTCCCAAACCTCAGCCCCATGCTCTTTCAAACGATGCTGAACGTAGATTTTCTCTTCTTGATCTCTTGACCATGCTGTCGTGAAGCGGTATAAGTCCCCACTATCCATCCAACCTTCGATTTCATCTTTGTAGTAATACTCAGTCTTTTCAGATTGATCTCCAAAGAAGAGCCAGTTGCGGCCTGTTGCTTTGTCGTGAACACGTTGTTCCATGAAGGCTCGGAATGGTGCAATTCCAGTTCCAGGACCGACCATGATAATATCGGTCTCTTTGTCCTCTGGTAAGATAAACGATTTTGTTGGAGACATGAAGACACCGACTGGTGTTTCATTGACAACGACTTCATCGGCCATGTATTGTGTTGTGATTCCACCACGTTGACGATCATGGTAATTGAAACGGACAATACCTACAGTCAATTCTACGAATCCTGGATGGGCATCATGAGAGGATGCAATGGAATACAGTCGAGGTTTGAGTCGGTCAACCAATTCAAGGAATTCTTCTGGTGAATATTTGACGCTAAACTCTCGCATAATGTCGACATAATCTCGGGTCCAGAGATAATTTTCAATCTCTTTCGCATCTGAAAGAATTGCTTTGACCTGAGAGGCAGGGTCGGCTGATGGTATACTGGATGTGAGACCAGGCGGCAGGTCGCCTTCTTCTTCTGCATTCCAATCGATACCGTTTCGTGAACGCTTGACAATACTCATTGAGATGTTCATTCCAGATGAAACCACTTTGTTGGCAAGAGATTGTACGAATTTCTTGTTTGCCATATGCACTTCGAAATCTTTCTTAAGTGCAGTATAGAGGTCTTTTTCGCCTTTGTGGGTTGTGACGGTATGGTTTCGATCCCAGCCCTGAATTTCAATTATTTCCTCCACGATGTGTGGTGGGTTTTCTGGAAGTACTCCAAGTGCGTCGCCTACTTTGTAATCAAGTCCTGAGTCGCCAAGGTCGAATACGATATGGCGTGTCTCCTTTTTGGAGCCCTTCCCGTTAAGGACATAACATTCAGTGATTTTGGAATCGTATGGGTTTTTTGCAGACCAGTTACTCATGAACTCACCAATCGCTTCGCGATGTTTTTCCCAATTGTGGCACACTTATCATCATTCTCTTACGGCCATAGCCCTCATGCATAGGATTCAAAGAGTTGATTCTCGGACGATATACCATGACCCACGAAGTTCGGTTGTTAGGAACGGGTAATGCCTTCCTTCCAAAGCAACGGCTTCATTCGTTCATGATTCTTGACGGCATCCATATTGTCGATGCTCCTCCAACCGCTCTTGCGAGTTTGCGAATTGCAGGTATTTCTCCTGCAGATATTGAAACGATTTTCGTAACCCATCTCCATGGAGATCACGTCTTTGGATTACCGTTTTTACTCTTGGAGAGGAAATATATTTCAGACAGAGAGCGAATAAAACCTCTCACCGTTGTCGGTGCGAGAGGTGTTCGACAACGATTTCAAACGCTTTGTCAACTTGCCTTCCCTGGAAGTTTGGATGATGCACTTGATTCGATTGAATTCATCGAAACCGAACGTGGAACAACCAAAGACAACTGGAACTGGGAACGCTTTGAAGTCCATCACGATGATGCTGTTGATCCGCATGGATATCGCTTTGAACACAGTGATGGCCCCTCAGTAGTGCACTCTGGCGATTCGGGTCCTTGCGAAAATCTTGAGAATGCTATCGCTCGATCTCAAATAGCTGTTGTGGAGATGGGTTTTCCACAATGGGTTCCATCAGACCATCACCACAAACCGAACGATATTCAATCTTTAGCAGAGAGAAATCCAGATACTGAATTACTCATAACACACACATTCATAGATTCTGAACAATCGATCGGTGAACCAATCTTGACCAATGAATTTCCAATCCATCCAAAAACTGTTCATCACCTTGAGGACGGAGATACATGGGTTTACAAAAATTCAGTTTGGAATCAAAAAAAATGATTTGATATTTTTTGTTTGTTTAAGTACCTCTACAGAGCCGTATATCATTTCCAAATAATTCTTTTTTTGCAATCAAAAAAGATTCCTCCAATCAATTTCCACGGACATCCTTATGAGGGGGGCTCGGACTCGGAGAAACTATCCCGGTGCCGGTTCAACGAGCCGCCGCAAATGGGTATATAATGGAGGAAAAATTGTGAAGGAAAACATCTTCGACACTTTGCTCTCCAAGCCAAGTTTATTTCTCAATAAAGAGATCCTTCACCACAGTCATCGGCCGACTGTTATGCCACATCGGGAAAAGGAAATTGAGCGTATCGCATTCAATCTTGTTGAAGCCCTAAATGGACAGATTCCATCAAACATGATTCTCTATGGAGTCACTGGAGCAGGGAAAACCGCCGTAACATTACATGTTACAAACCTCTTGAAAGAGAAAGGGGAACAAATGAGAAGAGACATTACTCCTGTTATGGTTAACTGCAGACAAATCGATACACAATATAGGGTTCTCTCAAATATTGGGAATTCACTTCTCGAGGAACATGAAATCGATGAAATCCCATTCACAGGCTGGCCAACAGATCGCGTGTTTAAGGAACTCATCAAAAGAATGGACGCAAGAAAAGGTGTCTTTGTTATTGTACTGGACGAAATTGACCACCTCGTACGAAAAGCAGGAGATGACTTGCTCTACAATCTTACGAACATCAATTCGTTCCTCAAAGATTCACGCGCATGTGTCATCGGAATCTCAAACGATTTGAAATTCACAGAATTCCTTGATCCTCGTGTGCGTTCTCGTCTTGGTCAACAAGATCTTCTGTTTGCTCCATACGATGCTGAGCAACTCAAGGACATCCTCAGGAAAAGAGCAAGTGTTGCTATTGCTCCGGATGTTGTATCTGAAGGAGTTATTGCACTCTGTTCAGCGTTTGCAGCCCAGGAACACGGAGATGCACGATGTGCTTTGGATTTGTTGAGAGTTTCAACAGAGAAAGCAGAACAACTGGGTGACTCCGAGGTGGAACAACATCACGTGCGCATGGCACAGCACCAGATTGAAGCTGACCAAATCGAACCCGTTATCGCTGCTTTACCAACTCAACAAAAATTAGTTCTTGCTTCGGTCCTCATTAACGAAAGGAATGGACTCAAGAACATACAAACTGGTCAACTTTACGACGTCTATGATCAAGCCTGTTCATATCTTAACATTCCATCCTTAACCCAGAGAAGGATTTCAGGGATTATTGCCAACCTCGATATGCTTGGGTTGATCACTGCCAGAACAATCAGTCGTGGACGATATGGTCGTTCAAAAGAAATTAATTCATGCATTCCACAAAACGTTGAAACGCAACAAATCTTGATGAATGCTGATGAGAATATGAGTACAGTATTCAACAATCGCTATCGACAACAACGTCCGCTTTGATTCGTTGTTCTTATATGGATGAGGCAGGTGGCGGATTCATGAGCAGTGAAGAGAACACAGATGAAAGAGGTTTTTTGGACCTTATTTCAAATCCTTCAATAGGTCTTTCCAAGTGGTATATTGCGATTGGAGCATGGGGACTGGTCTTAGCAGTACTCAATCTTCTTGGACAGATTCATCCGTCATATCGAGTTTCATGGGGAGGACTCCTCACCTTTGAATTACTCGCAGATGCGTTTGGTGACAAGCATACTGCTCCCACATTTGTTGCTGGGGATGCTGTTTTCATGCTCGTTTGCGCCCTACTTGTTGGACTTGGCCTCAGGTCAATCAACGAATCCAATGAAGGTGGCCTTGCAAGTTTCTTCCAATCCATGGTCATCAACGACACATGGCCTGCTCTTGTTGGAGGCGAAGGTGGGATGATGCGAGCTGCTGGAGCATGGTGTCTTCTTCTCGGATTCGGATTCTATATCGCCTACAGCGCAATGTACGAAGCATGGATTGACCTTGGCGTGTATTCAATCTCAATCACACTCGTAGCATTTGGTTTTGCTCTCAATGCAGCAAGTCGTGCTCCACCTGGCGACGATACAGTCATGTGATTGTTCAACTGAACAAACGCTTGTGACCGTTTCTCGAAAACAAAGCATCCAACGCACCTAATGCTAACCCTTGCCAAAGTGCAATTGACCAGCGTAGAATTAAGATTCTCACTGAAAGTGATAGAAAGAGATGACTTCCTTTTCCATCCTTTTTGAGACTTCGCGTTATGACCCCAAGTGGGCCTCTCCAAAAGAGAAGTTCGATCAATGCCCCAAGCATCAGGCCACCAAATGCAAGATTTGTCTGCCACATTGAGAGTAAATCGCCGTCAATGGGTAATGCCAATATGATCGGAATAAACGATAACAACATCAACAAAGTGATAGGAAGAATTGAGAATGCAATACTAGCACTTCCAATGAAATCAAAACCAGGTCCGCTTCTCTGTCTTGCTGGGAAATGACGAACAATCCGAACGTGTGCTCGTGCATCTCTTCTACGTTTACGTAAGAAACGACGTATTCCAATTTCTGGAACGTGTGAAACCAAAGCGTCAGGAGCGTGAATAATTGTACCTCCATTTGAAAGAAGGCGGAGACTCAATTCCATATCTTCTGCGTGGTACCATGATGGATCGAAACCTCCTACGTCAATCAATGATTCTCGAAGAAACATAGAACACGGTCCATTCGCAAGCGAGGTCCTTCTCGGTCTGTTGCGATATTTTGAAGCAATTTCAAGTGCTCTAAATCGACTTACAACATCGTCATGCGCTTGAAAGACTGTTCGTCCAGTTACTGCGGCAATTGATTCATCCTCAATCGGTTTGCAAGCGACCAACATTTGTTCAATCCAATCAGGTTCAGGGCGAACATCGATATCAGTAATTGCAATCCACATCCCAGTTGACTGTTTTACAGCAGCCATACGCCCAGCGGATAAGCCGAGTGAATCTTGATGGATAATATGAATTGGGACTTCACCGCCTGCATACTTTTCATGCCAAGCGTCAAGTTTGGATTTCGTATCGTCAGAAGATCCATCATTTACTGCGATTATTTCCAAGGGACGATGTGTTTGTTGGAGAAGAGAATCAAGGCAATCGTCAACCCAATGACCACCGTCTCTTACACAAACGGTCACACTTACCAGAGGATGTTCAGACATTATTCAACCTCGAACATAACCAGTAAATTCCGACTTCGATGTTTTGCTTCCATATCAAGAACACGCATAACTACGCCTTTTGTCGGTTGCCCATAGACAATGACCGTTCCAAGCGGAGCAGTTGCAAGAATGTACATTGGCGCTAAATCTTCTTCGCCATCCACTTCAACCAAAACAGGCTCATCTTGAATCAATGACCATTGTATAACATCAAGAAGATCGGGTGTCAAAACACTTGGTGGATTCTTGACACTTCGGCGAAGTGAATACATTTCTGAATTCACTTTGAGATCATCGTCAAGTTCTGTTCGCTTCGTTTGCCCATCAATAAATGCAATATCCGGTTGTATTCCCATATCCATGAGCCCTTTGACAGTCACATCGCCAACTGCAACTAAAGCTCCATGATTTACTGGAAGCGATTCAAGCATTGCAGAAAGAGCAACTTCTGGAGCATCTTCAGGTCCTTCAAACAGTTCTCCCATTGGTGTTTTAAATTCATCATCCAAGATAGTTGGCATTCTCAACGTTTTACCATTGAGTGCTGGAGGAATCCAAGGATGCCCCTCTGTATCGACAAGTCCGTTTCGAATTCGACTTGACGAAAGAATGCCTCCAAGTTCATCCATCATGTGTGGGGCTTCGATGATATGGAGGGCAGATAGCCCATTTTCCATACGTTCGTTGTTGATGTGATGACATCGAGGAATTGTTTCTGCTGTTGCAACAATGCTGTCTGCTTGTTGATGATGAGGGGCTGGACCATGAGGATTTTCCAACACGAATACTTCATGGCGCTTAGGAGCATTATGGGAAAGCCAGGAGAGGACACCTTCCATTCGATCATCAAGAGATTCTATCCATCCACCTTTTGCTTGAGCCATAGCGTCATTCGTCACATGCACTTCAATGAATTCTGCTTGTCGAAGAGCTGTCTGAATCAACAACTGGTGGCCTGAATGAAATCTGTCAAAGGTACCACCGATGAGGCATCGCCGGTAGGGACGTTCCTCTTCCATGTGCATTGGTGGAGCCATACGGCATTTGATGACATCGCTTGTTGCGGAGAAAAAAGTGAGAAATCAGCTGTGCCCCGACGCCTAACGGCCTTGTTCATAGTTTCCTCGAAGGCCTGACCCTCGGCATCAGGGCGTGCTGTAGAGCCGGTTGGTTGTCTCGATATCATCCCGAAGTCCATCGAGGACCCATAGTCGGCCCGGGTTTCCGCTTTTGCACCGGAAGTCACTCCCCGAAGGGTCGTTCCAGTCTTCGATAGCGGACCGTATCATTGGTATCAGAAATCATTGCAATTTTCACAGTAGCTCAGTCTGATGTTGCACGTACGGCAACCTATGGTCAAACCGAATGAATATGAAGTCATCGGTTTAAGAATCGATTCTCTGAATCATCGCTCTTCCAATGAGTAATGCACTTACTTCGGAATCTCCTTGGAAGAGTTCATCGCTTGAAAAAATGGGCCACACGCTGGCTTCCTTAGCAAGCCAACCAACAAGTGGATGAATTCTACCTTGATGCACTGGTCGTTCTGCTTCGAGAGATTGTATCATGTCATAGACATCCATCAAGGCCGCCTTTCCTTCTCCTTCGGGTACCATGAGAAGGTTGATCATTAATTCCTGATTAGGAATAAAACCAGAATGTATTCTAGGAATACCCGGCATGCCAACACGTTCTCCTTTTGGACGAGCGAGAAGACTTGGCCAACTCAAGGGATGAGTCGCTAGCCATTCACGCCCACTTGAGGTTGATAATTGAAGGCCTAACCAATCAAAAGCCCATGCCGACCACCATTGAGATGGCAGGACATTCATGCATGAACGTATGAGATCTAACGAAAGTGGAGCATTCTCTCTCATTCTGATGACTGCGTTTGACCATGCCCACAATATAGATCCCCTCGGATGCACTTGACCTGCCTTGAGATATTGTTCAAACAATAATTTTCTCGCATTCGAAAATTCTAGAGAGGGAGGAAACAAAACCATCAATACATCTTCTGGCCGATAAGGAGCATCCAACCAAACCGATGAAGCATCGCTGAGAAGCATATCTATCTCTTCATCGAAATATGGACTCGTAATAAGAATCAAATGCGCAGCGATCGAACCACATGAAGAATCTTCAAGCATCTTGGCAACATCGAGGAGAAGTGAGTTTTCATTTGACAATCGCAATGCTAGGACCGAGAAGGCTCGCTCCTTCCATTCAGAAGATGTTCTTGCCATACCGTTAATCAACGATTTGATATCCATTGATTGAGGATCGAGAAGGTCAACCCATCCTTGAGGTAAAATTGTATGAAGACGTTGCCATCGAGAATTACGCTCCTTCATTGGACTTGCAATCCATGAGGCCAACGGATTTATTCGTTCTATTGAATTTGAAAACGTAGAGTCTCCATTAGGATACAACCTCATCGCTTTTCGAACCAATGCAACGTATTGCGGTTCCTCTTGAGAAATATCGGTTAGGATCCGCTCATTCATACCTCCTGAACGATGCCAATCGAGAAGTTCAACTGCGGTTTGAGGAAGAAGTTGGCGACTCGCCTCAGGCTCAGTACGCACATTTGAGCGGTCTAATTGGATGTTCAATTCCAAAAGGTTGTGTAACCGGTAAGAAACTACAGCAAGTTGAGGCGTCCCATGCAACGTTGAGGTCTTACTTGAGAGGTTGAGAGGTTCGCCTCTTGAAGTAATGAGGGCTCGACACCGTCCAGAAGCAAGTAAACGATCGAGAAGGTGTTGTTCATTTGCTCCAGCCCATGGCCACTCTACAATGCAGTCGAGAGTTGTGGATTCTAAAAGCCATTCAATAATGCAAGCAGCTCCATTTTGAGACACACCCTCGAGAAGAATAACATCAACAGCTTCAGACTGTTCAGACCAATTACGATCGCCAAAATCTGCTAAAAGAGATCGACGAAGGTGGAGGTTTGGTTGTTGACCTCTACCAGAAAGTAACCACCTCTTCAACGATCGAACACGAGCATTACGCTTTACATTAGAGAGGCGAGGATGTCTGCGCCTCATCCATGTGCTGACTAAATCCACAGGTAAGGAACGATCTTGTGCATAAGCAATTGATTCCGTCATCAATTGAGCCCGGTCTCCTAATGAAGAGACCAAAAGATTACGGTCAACTGCAGATGGAAGATGTGCATAGAGGCCTCTTTCGGGAGAGACCTGATAGGATGTTCCTTGAACCAACCCGATGTCATGTTCACCTAGACGAAGTTGAGAAGGTCCTGTTTCTGAACGTACATTGAGTTCAATCCAAGCACCATCTGGTACGTTCCAGGCTTCAAATTGTTCGAGTAAGCGTAAGCGAAGAACTCCCACCCGTTCGTCACGATTCACCCATGCAGTAAGCGTACCTTCTTGTGTTTCAGGTGGAGGAGATGTTGATTCAAAGTTGTCTAAATCAAACCAGTGTATCTTTTCCCCACGTTGTACAGCCCAAAGCCCCCCTTCCTTTCCGATGGAAATTTCTCCTGTGTTTGATTTCATTAATTCAGTTCGACGGGGTAATTGAAAGAGCCTTGATTCTGGAGATTGCAAAATCCCTAGAACGATACTCGTTCCGTCACTTGATAAGACCACAGCGTTCGTTCCCTCGGGTATTTGACGAGTATGCTTCTTCAACCTTCCAACAAGATCCATGAGAAGGCGTTGGGCGCCTCGCTCAGTCAGGCGATGTACTGCGCCTCGAATGGAAGCACCATCATCACGTTGTACCTCTCCTGCTTCCCGGAGATGGCGCATGGCCAAAGAGGCGTGAGGCATTGCAATTCCCAAAGAGTTCGCAGCTTGACTAACGGTTCCCCCTCCATCCAGGAGCCAATCAAGAATACGCCTCTGGTATCGGCTTCGAATGGTTGAGGATGGCACAAGAGGTCACCTTTGTCCTTGCTAAATCGCAATACCTCATAGAGGTTACTATTAGGTTATTTACTTAATTACATTTAGTTACCGATTTCCACTGCAAACGTGAGAAAACACTTACTGATGATGGCTTTCCGTGTAAAAAATACACCTGACCCAGTCATGAACGGTAACAAACTCTTGCATTGTTGGAGGAACGGTTATATGAGTGGCCTCGCTCCTTTGTTTCAGCGACATCGCCTAACAGCGAAGAGCGAAATCATAGGAGGAC
>DAKQ01000048.1:17297-21653 GCA_002496635.1 Euryarchaeota archaeon UBA82
GAACACATCAACAGCACCATGCGTCATGGTACAACAAGCCAACAACTTGGCAACGTTCTCTCAAAGGACAAAGACATCGTAAAGGTCGGCTACATCAAGCGATCTGGCATTCTCTCTGGCGGATACGACATCTGCGAATGGGCCACAAGAATTTGGGTTCAAGACCACTGCCCTGGATGGTCAGAAGGCACTCCAATCATTATCGACCAACAAGGTAACATTACCATGGGCGATAGTCTAACCAAGAAGTGAAACCCTCTCATTTCAGCATCCACCTCTTAGAGATGAATGGTGTTTTTACAATAGATGGGCGTTAGCTCAAACTACAAATAAATCGTAACGTATTCAACGTTTCAATCGGAGTTCAATTCAGAACAAATAATTTTCAAGCATTGTTGAAGATGTCTAAAGCATCGTCAACTGAAGCACCTTGACTAATGATTGCGTGGCAAGCTGCAGTCATTCGAACCGCTTCTTCAGTTGATTTCTGATGGATGTTGCGGCCAGTTGCCGCACCACGGCATCCGCTGACATTGATTTGATCCCACAAGCGTTGCAAGAATTCCTGAGGAGGCAATGTTCCGCCTCCAGAACAAATAATACCGCATCGGCCAGCAGATTCAACCGCAATCTTGAGAGCTTCTGGTTGAGTCATGCCGTCCCATGCTCGCGGATAGTTGACCTTTGCAAAGTCAGCACCGATACATGCTGCAACACCTGCTGCTCCAGAAATTAATTGAGGATCTTTTTCATCAGTTACTGCTTTTCCACGAGGATACATCCAAACAACTGCAATCATACCTTCTTCATGCGCTTGGCGAATGAATTGAGCTGCTTCTGTCAGCATTTCATGCTCATATTCACTTCCGATGTAGATTGTATAACCGATTCCAACGACATTGATCCCATTTGAGACAAGAGACATGACATCATCCATATCCCACATTGCGAGACTAATTGGATCTCGTTGGTCGGTCTTAACCAAATGCGATTTGGAGTTGAGTTTTACCAAATAAGGTACATCCGGATGATCTTGAGCGTAGAGTGAAATCAATCCCCCTTGTGCTGCGAGAACTCCAACTGTTCCTTCTTCATGGGCACGTGCACCTATTTCGAAGAGATGACCTGGGTCGTTGGATGAGAGTGGAATCTTTACGCCACCATCATAGAAATCGTCATTCAAATGTTCAATTTTTTGATCACAGGCAAAGAGGTTCATTGAACCTGTTCCACAAGTAGCTGCCATCAAGTTATCAAGATAGGTTTCAACTAAATCGTCAGGGACATCCCCAGGAACGTTATGATCTGTCATTTTGAATCACCTAATTTCATTCGCCGGTGAAGTTAGCAACACGCTTTTCGACGTATGCTGCGATTCCTTCCTTAGCATCAGTTGAATTGAACAGAGATGCTTGAAGTTCTCTTTCAAGTGCAAGATGGTATTCGAATGGGATTTCAGGCCCGGTTTGGCATGAACGCTTGATGTTTCCAACAGCCTTTGTTGCCTTGTTAGGTAGGGTGAATTGGCTGCACCAGTCAAGAACGTCTTGACGGAAATCAGCAGCATCGCCTTCCCAAATGTGATTGATGAGGTTGTGAGAATGAGCATCCTCGAAGGACATCAATTCACCTGTAACCATCATTTCTAGAGCCTTTGCCTTGCCAATCAATCGTGTCAATCGAGCAGTACCACCTGTTCCAGCAAGGACACCGAGATTGATTTCAGGAAGCCCTACTTTTCCAGAGTTCTTTCGTGCGATACGAATGTCTGCAGCCATGGCGATTTCAAGACCGCCACCAACAGCGTGGCCGTTGATCGCACAAACAACAAGTTTGGATGTTTGCTCAAATCGAGAAAGTGTTTCATTCGCGTGGAGACAGAAATTGTACTTGAATCCTGGAGTAACGCTGTTGAGCATCTGGATGGATGCTCCTGCGGAGAAGAATGAACTACCATTTCCAGTCAAAACGATGACTGAGACATCATCATCAAAACGTGCCTTGATGACTGCTGTATCGATATCACACATCATACCATGCGTGTATGTGTTTGGAGAACGGTCATTGGTTTCAGTCAGAGGTGCACCAGATGCATCACTAGCCAATTCGATGATTGCAATACCATCGATGGTGGCGTAGTTCACAAGATTGTTCGGCATGGCTTCGAAGTTGAGTTCGCTCATGTCCGTTCCAAATCGAACCGCATTATGAACGAATCGCCCCAGTCATTCGCTAGAAATACTCACTTCATCGGAGTCATTAGCAAAAGAAGTCTTTGCCCCTGAACGACGAATTTCAGACCACTGCGTTCCTATCTCTAATGCTTTTTGAGAAGGCTCCCAGTTATCACGAGCCTTGGCTTTTCTAAACGGCATTCTTCGAACGCCTCTACCCATCGATTTCGGATCCTTTTTCAACATAAATGGAGTTACAAGATGATAGAGCAGAGTTTTGTACCATCTTGGACGGAATAAACCCCCAACCCAAACAAGGCCGTCTCCACGTTTTGATTGGCTCTTCATCCAATTCTTGCACATGCGCTTGAAGGTACGGTCACCAACTCGATTCATGAGCCAGCGATTCGCAACACTGGTTCGAACATATGGTAGAAGTTGTTTTCTCACCTCTGTTTCATAATCGCATTCACCGAGTATATCTCGTGCGGCAAGAACACCTGACCAAACAGCCATTCGCATTCCAAAGCCCCACATGAAGTCTTGAAGGCCTCCGGATTCACCAATGTAGTAACGACCATCTTGCTTGTAGCGCTGATTAATTGTGAAATCGCCTTTACCACCAACTCGCTTAATCGGCTTACGATCAAGACCAGGGTAATGCTTATCGTACCATGCAATTGTTTCATTGAGGAAACGCTCACTCTTCGATTGCTTTCTCCACAAGCATGTGCAAATTAATCCAACGCCTTCTACAATAATCAAATACGAATAAGCCCCTGGTGCTAATTTGTCGTTGAGTTGGAAGGCGATATGATTTGGATGTTCTGTTTCAAATATTTCTCCATAAGCAACTGCTGAGGTTCCTTTAGGGCCACATGCAATAATCGTACAATCTTCTTCTTTGACTCTTGACTTGTAGTGGATCTGTGCGCCTGCTGCGAGAGCTTGCTGCTTCATCCCTTGATCGATGGCATGATCGGATGTACCCCGCTCAACAATTCGGTAAGCAACTTTGTCACTTTTTGGCTGAGTAATTTCATCATCGGGGTGTATGAGGTCTACAACATGAAATTCTGTTGCCCTGAATGTTGAGGCATCGAACCCCCATTCTTTGAGTTGATCAAAGAAATCAACATCCATGGACCAATTTTCTAATGCTTGAAAATCACCATCAAAACGAGCACCTGAATCTGCTCTGATATCATGAACATGGACTTCTCTTCCAGCCTTAGCCAAGATGGTTGCAGCAGCAAGTCCTGAGAGACCTGCTCCCATGATGTGCACAGGTTCGGACTCCCCTGTTACCGCGGCCATGATACGACAACAAGCCGTTAGCCTTGAATCATGCGCTTTGCTCGCATTACCATGGGCCGCACGATTCACATCGAAGAAGCCCGTGATGTTCTCGAACCAGATCAGTTGAAAATGAAATTGGAAACGGCAGGTTGCGGAGCGATTGTCTCCTTTTTAGGAATCACACGAGCAACAGAAGGTGATGCAGAAGTCTATGCCTTGGAATTCGACGCATGGCAAGAACATCTTGGTGACGTCCTGCGTGATTTAGCAAACCAAGCATGTGATCTCCATGGGACATCTTCTGTTGCTATGGCTCATCGAACAGGTAGTGTCGGGCCTGGCGAGCCTATTGTGAGCATACATGTAGCAAGCCCTCATCGAAAAGAAGCATTCCAAGCATGCGAATGGCTCATCGATGAACTCAAGAAGCAGGCGCCTCTATGGAAGCGTGAAGTAACCTCCAAAGGATCAAATTGGAAAGCAGGACTGGGATGAATATGTCAAAGGAAATTCAAGGTATTGTTGAAATTGGAAACAAACCAATCGTTGAGAGAAAGGCCACTGCAACTGGAGTACTTCACTTACAAGAAGCCACCAAAAACGCCATTGTCGAAAAGAAAGTCAAGAAGGGCGATGTACTGGAAGCATCCACAATTGCTGCAATTCAGGCTGTGAAGGAAACACCTCGAATTATTCCTCACTGTCACCCGATACCACTGGAAGGATGTAAGGTGGATTGGGTTTGGGAAGGAACATCTCTACGGTGTACAGTCCATGTTTCAGCGCATTACAAAACCGGTATTGAGATGGAAGCACTTACAGGCGTAAGTGCTGGATTGCTCTGTGTTCTTGACATGATTAAATCATTAGAAAAGGACGAGAA
>DAKQ01000048.1:22043-23785 GCA_002496635.1 Euryarchaeota archaeon UBA82
CCCATTTACTTCAAATCTTGAAGAAACCCTAGTATCATAGGTCGCACTTAAACCAAAGGTGCTCGCGCCTTAGACTGCTGGGGCACCCCTGGCGGTGTAGAGTTATGGATGAGACCCCCCTGTTTGAAACGTTTGAATTAAATGCGAATCTTCATGATCGCTTAGATGCTATTGGTTACAAGAACGCAACCCCCGTTCAGACCATGGCAATCCCTCCTGCCATCGAAGGACGTGATGTTCTTGCAACAGCAAGAACAGGTACTGGTAAAACAGCTGCGTTTGTCTTACCTATCCTCCAAACAGGACGCCCTGGAGTCATCATCTGCCCAACACGTGAACTTGCTCTTCAAGTTGTAACTGAAGTTGAGAGATTAAGTGGACTTGCAGAAAGTGCAATTTCGTTGATTGGTGGAGCATCGATGAAGAAACAAATTCAAGAATTACAAGACCTTCCTGATGCGATACTTGTTGCAACTCCTGGCCGCATATGCGATCACATCGATCGAGGAAACATCAACCTGTACGACAGAGACATTCTTGTCCTTGACGAAGCAGATGAAATGCTCAGCATGGGATTTGCAGATGATTTGGAATACATCGTTGAAAGAATGCACCCTGAACATCAGACGCTTCTCTTCTCCGCAACAATGCCAAAACAAATTCGTAAACTTGCAGGTAGGATTCTCAAAGACCCCGTTACAATTCAAGCATCAGGCGAGAAGGACAGGCCTCCTTCATTGGTTGACCAGTACCTTATGATCTGTAAAATGAGTAATCGTATCCAAGCCATGGAACGGCTGCTCCTTGCATGGAAACCTGAAGCGACGATGATTTTCTGTAAAACGCGTAACCGTGTCGAAATCGTTGCAGATGCTCTACGACCAGAAGGAGCTGAAGCGATTCATGGCGGTATGTCTCAAGCAGAACGTACCAGAGTCATGGGGCGATTCCGCGAAGGTCGAACAAACCTACTCGTAGCAACCGATGTTGCATCCAGAGGTATTGACGTCGACCGTGTCGACTTAATTATCCAAGACGATCTACCAAGCGACGATGACACATACATCCACCGTGTTGGACGAACGGGTCGTGCTGGAAGAACTGGACGTAGCGTTCTTATGATTGGAAACAGAGCAACACGACACGTTTCTCGAATGGAGAAAAAGGTTGGAAAGTTGACCAAAATGGATGTTCCATCACAAGGCGATATCGATGCCCTTCGATTGGTTCGTATGCTTGATGAACTTGTTGAAATTGAGCCTGCACACAATGCTCGAGAAGTTCTTGATGAAGCGATTGAGCGTGGAATGGAACCGGAAGATATTGCAATGAAAGCGATGACAATGTTGCTCAGTTCAAAATCACCTGGTGGAGAGAAAGCACCAGTTGAAACCAACACACGTGACAATGGCCCAAAGGCAGCTCTTGTCCTTGGACTTGGCGGTATGGATGGCATCTCTGCTGGCGCAGTTGCTGGTATGTTGTACAAGGTTGGAAATCTTCCAGACAACTGTGTTGGACGAATCGAAATGCTCGACAAGATTACTGCTGTCGAACTTCCAGAATCAATGATCGATCAACTGGTCAAGGACCTTCAAGAAGAAAAGGTCGGACGTAGATTCGTTCGACCACGAAAGAGTGATGACTGGACATTCGCTCCTGAAGGATCACATCCAAGCCAACGCCGTGGTGGATTCAACCGTGGTGGAGACAGAGGTCGTGGTGGAGATCGTGGAAGAGGT
>DAKQ01000037.1:0-3114 GCA_002496635.1 Euryarchaeota archaeon UBA82
CCTTCGTGGTCACTTGAACTGGTTGAACTGGAGGACAATACCACTGGACAAGTCGGTGTTCCTTGTATCGTAATTCTTCCGTCGACAATAATGCGAACGCTTGAAGACATCGTAACGTTGGTACAAGATGTAATCAACAATTCATCTTGAATATCCACATAATAATTTGAAGTTAAATCGACTGTTCCCGACCACGTCGTTGTCGACCTTGCAGAAACATAATTTCCATTCTCAAAATCTGTTTGTTCAAGAGGTTCACCGTTTACCATTGGTGAAAGGGACATGAAAAGGAAGAGGCATAGGAATATCCCTGCAATCAGTGGTTTCCTCCCTACCATGTTTTATTCATCCATAGCAATGCCATTTGAAGCCATCCGTTCCTTGATTAGAGCAAAATATCTTACCCCAAGCGATAAAACCCGTATACTCAAGGGTCAAATCATGCCTGAGGCGTTTATCCTGTTCAAAACTGAGCCATCACACGAACGTGATGTTTACCTCTCGCTCACATCTCATGAAGCGGTCCAAGAAGTCCATGCTTTGTATGGTGAATTCGATTTACTCGCTCGTGTAAGCAGCGATTCCGCTCAGAATTTAACCAGCCTTTTGATGAAGGAATTTAGAACAATCGAAGGAATTCGAGATACTCAGACACTGATTGCAGTCGAATATTAGGGTGATAACATGGCGATTGGATTTGTATTGATTACAACGAAACCTGGTGAAGAAGAGAATGTTCGTACTGCGTTAGATTCGATCGAGCATGTGACCGATCGTTGGATGCTTTTCGGAGAATTCGATATAATCGCACGCGTTCAGGCAGATGACGAGTTTGTACTAACGCGATGTATTGTTGAAGAAATTCGACCTCTTCAGGGAATTAAAGATACGAAAACAATGATCGGTGCTGAACTCTAATCACATTGATTGATGAAGTCGTTTTGAAAGGTATCTTGCCCTATTTGGGCATCCAGACAAACGGAATCGTAGAATTGCCTCGCGGATTGATGACACTTTTTGTTGAGGTTCTAATTGAGAACGCAATGCCCACCATCGAGCGACCAATCGATTCGCAATTACTGAGTCCATCGACTCAATCATTGCAATATCCAACGTTGAATGGATATGTTGGGCACGGAATGGTTCTGTTTCAACCAAAGCCTCGCACAAGAGAAGCTGAAGGGATGCTTTGAACAACGGTTGCTTCATTTGTTCTGAAATCCGTTCTACGTCCTTAATTGTTAGAGTGAATTCCATCGTGTTTGGTTTTGCTTCCGCCAAGGAGGCCTTCGCAGATAGAAATTGAACGAGAGTATCGTGCTCTGTTGCGATTGAAATCAATTGGTCTCGAAGGAAAGTAGCTTCAGAGAAATCGCCTTTATGCAATGCAATTGAATGCTTCATTACAACGATGGATGTGAGAACGATTTGACGAATAGAAGGTTCATCTGGAGGTGTAATGTTCTGAATCATTCGGTCCAGTAGAGTTAATTGTTCCGATGTATTCTCTCCGACGAGGTCATCGATTGCTCTTGACAATACAGATAATTGAAGGCGAAGTTTTTCATCAGGATCTTCAATGGTTTCGTACGACTGCTCAAAGGATTCTATTGACCCTTTTTTCCCTTCAAAATGAGCGATTTGTAAACGCAGGTGTTCGATTCGTGGATTATTTTCTGCCTGTGAGATATATTCTTTTGCGATATCAAGTTCTGCACGATTGAGTGCATGTTGAGTTGCAAGTGCAATCAAGTCGACATCTGTAGGTTGTATGGATACTGCCTCATCGAGAAGGGTTGCAAACGAACCCGAGCGTTCATGCATAAGGACAGTTGCTTGTTGAGAAAGTACTGAGCCAATATCTTCTTCTTTGCGCTGAATTCGGTGATGAAGTTCAGCAATTGCAGAAAACGAATCGCTGTGTTGAGACCAATGTTCAATCGATTCAAGATGGAGTTTGTCAAGTTCGCCATCCGTTAAATTTGAGCGACAAACATTGCGAACAAGATGTTGCATTTCCATCGACAAATCATTCGGTATCCATCGAAGTAAAGCGTGTTCGTCGAGTAGTGATACGTCTTCAGGATTGATCATTCGCTCTGTCGGAACTGGAAAAGGAAGCATGAGGAACGGCGGTATTGCTGCATGCACATCTGCAGAGACATCGCCAAGAACAACTTGTTCAACGTATGCTCGAACATCGTCGCTTTCTTCAGGCAAAGGTGTCGAATCATCATACATTAGAATTGCAAGTGGGTGGCCACCTAATCGCTCAGCAATTTCAGTTCTCTTTTCACCGTCCATCTCTTCTCCAAGTAATTGTATGGCCTGCTTTGTCTCAAGTGGCCCTAAGGAAACAACAGAGCCTTCTATGGCAAATGGTTGCGGTTCTCTTCCAATGAGAATCGTTGGAATGTTTAATTCTTTGAGGGAAGAAAAGAATTGAGAAAATGCCTCTTTGTGCCGTTCGCTGACAGCCTGAATATCATCGATGATAACAACCGTTTCTTGTTGATCAGTAAAAATAGATGCATAGGCAGAAGGATCATACATCATCGTGGGTTCAAAGCCAAAACGTTGCATCAACATTGAAACATCGGTGTAAGCATCAATTCCTGCCCAGCGCACTTCCATTCCTTCTTTCGCAACAGTTTCTGCAAGAGAACGAGCCAAGGTAGACTTTCCGATTCCGGGCAATCCACGTAGATGTATTTGCTTTCTTGCATTGACAAATTCCAACAATTGTTCTGATTCTTTTTCTCTTCCAATTAGAGAAGTGTATGTTGGTGCTTGCCCAAAAATCTTCACAGATAAATCATGTCGAGAGGTGACCATTTCATCACTTTTCTGAAGAACATAATTCCGTCCTTCTTCAGTGATATGAGTTACTTTTCTTTTTCTTCGCCCTCCTCCCAAAACATGAGCTTGTCGCGTAAAAAGAAGTTCTTTTTCTTCGAGAATAGACATAGGTTGAAACAATGCAGAACGAACAACTCCTATACCATCTGCAATACCCTCTAGAGAAAGGGAACGAGGCACGTCCCATGCGGATTCAAGAGACGATGGATGCGATTCCAACCATCGTAAAATCCGTAGCATTGAGGGCGATAACAT
>DAKQ01000037.1:3511-4907 GCA_002496635.1 Euryarchaeota archaeon UBA82
GTGTTCTTTTGACCTATGAGTGTGAGCAATTTTCATGCCGGTCGATGCTGCATCCATTGATTTGCCGGCATCTCCTGGCGTATATCTTTTCAAAACAAATGAGGGAAGAGTACTCTATGTTGGCAAAGCCACTCGTTTGAATGAACGGATTCGCTCGTATTTTGCAACCAATCCTGATCGCCAAATGATCCCCGAACTTGTTTCTCGTTCTGATGATGTTGAATGCATTGTTACAACAACTCCACAGGAAGCATTGATCCTTGAACGCCAACTCATTCGAGAGCATAAACCACGTTTCAATTCGATGTTAAAGGATGACAAATCATACCCATATCTGATCCTCACTGCAGAGGAATACCCGCGTATTATGTACACACGTCATCCTCCAGAGAAAGCGCATCGCTGGGGTCCATTCCCCAATGCTGGAGCAGCCAAGCAAGTCATGCAATTACTGCGACGTCATTTTGGAATTAGAGATAAAGATTGCAGAGGAAAGGATGGTTGTTTGTCAAGTCATATCGGGTTATGCAGGGGCCCTTGTGTTGATCCAGAAGGATATCCAGAAAGGGTTTCAATGGTCAAGAAAATTCTCAATGGAGAAGCAACTGAATTACTGGAAGAACTCGGAGAAAAGATGGATGAATGTTCGAGTAAAATGAGGTTTGAACAAGCCGCATATTACAGAGATCAGATACGTTCCATTCGCACCACTATTGGGCAACATGTTGTTTCCAGTAAATTATACCGTGACTGTGATGCTATTGGTTTTGCTGAACAAGGTGACCTTGCTGCATTGATTGTTCTGCATGCTGATGAAGGCGTCGTCAAAGGCCAAGAAGTATGGCCATATGTTCATCGAGGAGATATCGGAGAAACTGTAAGTCATTTCATTAGTGAACACTATGTCAACAGAAGGCCTCCTCGACTATTGCTTACACCTACTCCACTTCTCGATGGTTTGCAAGAATGGTTGGATGAACGGCGCGGTTCTGCTGTCGAAGTGCGAACACCAATTCGGGGCGATATGGTTACACTACGGACGCTTGCAGATCAAAATGCTGAAATTCAAGTCACTCGATTATCAAATAAATCAAGTGGCTCATTGGAACAACAAGCTGCAGATGAAGCAGCCCTATTGCTGGGTGTTGAACAAATGAATCATGTCGTTTGCTTTGATATGGCGCAATTACAAGGCGATGAACGAGTTGGTGCAAGCGTTGTTATGCGGAATGGCCGACCTGCAAAGAAAGAATACCGTACATACATTGTGAAAGGCGATGCACTGGATGATTTACGAATGATGAAAGAAGTCGTAGAACGATGGACGAAACGACAAGAGGAATGGCCAGACCTGTTACTTCTCGATGGTGGACAAACTCATTTGGATATTATTCGA
>DAKQ01000174.1:0-3481 GCA_002496635.1 Euryarchaeota archaeon UBA82
ATGACTTCGCCCCCATATCTCTATGCTGCACTCACGCTAATCATCGCCTTAATCGCTGGACTAATCCCTGTTTTCTCTAAAATAAAAGAGAATCCTGAACGCCTCAAAATGTTCACAGCAATTGCATCTGGAATTATTATTGCTTCTGCAATGCTCGTTGTCATCCCTGAAGGGTATGAATTAGCGTCTGAAAAAGATTCACATGAGGACGATGATGCTCTTGCTGGATCTATCGCTTTAATCATGCTTGAACTCAATCATAATGACATCAATGAGACACAAGCTATAGAGGAAATTGAAACGCTTCTAGGGGGCCATGACGCTCACGATGATGAGGATGATCATGAAGAACATGCTGATGAACATGGTGAGCACGATGAGCCTCTTTCAGAAACAGTTGAAGAAATAATCGTAGAATTCGAATCCGAAGAAATAAATGCGTCAACTGCGATTGAAGAAATTGAAACTGCAATCTCTGGACATGCGCATCACGAAGAAGAACATCATGATGATCACGGTTCGGGACTTCTCCTTGGTGGAGCAATTCTTGCTGGATTCATGTTAATGCTTATCCTCGAAGGAACGGGGATAGGTCATGCAGTTCATGAAGAGCATCATGATCACGATGACAACCATGGTCATGGTCACGTTCACCATAGTAGTTCAGGATGGCCGATGGTCTTTGGACTCACGCTCCATTCAGCGACTGATGGTTTAGCAATAGGAGCTGCTGCTGCAACTGGAAGTATTTCTTTGACCGCCACAGTTGCTGCTGCTGTTCTAATCCACAAAGCACCAGCTGCATTTAGCCTAGGTGTTTTCTCAATGCACGAACGAACAGAACGGAATCGTTCAGTTCGAGACGTTGTAATCTTTTCATTAGCAACACCGATTATGATGATGATTGCTTTCTATGCACTCTCTGGTATTGAAACCCACGTTATTGGATTAGTAATGCTCTTCTCTGCAGGAACATTCCTTTACGTTGCTGCCGTCGATACATTACCTGATATCCACAACCCTGAAACGGGGAAGAAGGCTCTTCTATACATCCTGATAGGCGCTGTTACTCTTGCACTAATTCTGATAGGTGCAGATGCTACTGGACTTCTTGAACACTCCCACTGATACGAGTGATAACCATCAAGAGCCTTGCTCTGTGAAGTTGTTTCATGAACCCAATTGTCAAGTCACTGCTTGAATTCAATGAAGCCTTTGAAATCCCGAAACTTGATGCACCTGCGCTCGGCCCTGATGAATTGATTGAACTGAGAATTAAACTCTTGATGGAAGAAGTCCAAGAATACGCAGAAGCTGCTCGAGCAGGCGATCTTGTCGAAGTCTTGGATGCTTTAGCAGACATTGGTTACATTCTTGCTGGAACCATCATCAATCATGGTATGCAAGACATCTATGATGATGCCTTTAACGAAGTACATCGCAGCAATATGGCAAAACTCGTGGATGGTAAAGTCCTACGAAGAGAGGATGGAAAGGTGCTCAAGCCAGAAGGATGGCAGCCACCTCAACTTGCTCAGTTTTTGCAATGAATTCATCAATACCTTGCGTGTGGGGATAGTATGACCTCTCGTCCAGTTGCCCTCGTAACAGGCGGAGGAAGGGGTATTGGAGCCGCTATTAGCCATCGATTGGCTGCAGATGGCTATGATGTCCTACTCACCTACAATACGTCCTCAAAACCAGCGGAAATGGTCGTTGATGAGATTCGTAACTCTGGAAGAGATGCATTAGCAGTCAAGGTTGACTGCTCCGATGATGGCGAGGTTGGGCTTTTGGGAATTCATCCATGGATGCATCGAGGCATTGAAGCATTGGTTATCAATCATGGAACGTATGATCGTGTTCCTGCCCAAGAGATGGAAATGGAACACTTACGTCATACGATGAAAGCGAACTTCGAGGGTGCTGTGAATGTTTGGAAGGTGGTCCAGCCACATCTAGCACCACAGGCTAACATGGTCGTTGTCAGTTCTCAGCTTGCAACCCGCGGTTCACCGCATGGCGCTGATTATGCTGCTTCAAAGGCTGCTCTAAGCACATGGGCACGGTCTCTAGCCCTAGCCGTTGGTCCTGAAGGAAAGCGAGTCAATGTTCTTGCTCCTGGCTATGTCGATACCGATATTCTTGCCGGCGATTCTGATGAGAAACGAAATCAACGGATTCAAGAGGTCCCTTTGAAACGGATTGGAACAGGTGAGGACATGGCTTCTATTGTCTCTTTCTTGTTGAGTAATGATGCTGCATACATCACTGGTTCTGTTCTCCACGCCAATGGTGGATTGTATCTTCCTTAGACGCATGTTCTTGAAGGGTTGCCATCAAGGACAACCATGACCGAGACGTGGGATGACGATGGTGCCTTCGAGCACATCGCAGACCAAGAAGTCTCTGAAATCGACTTACAGGAGCGTGACCCTTTCGATTTGTCCAAAGCATTGGAGGGTGCTGCACTGGAGCACCTCCACCCTTCAGTAAAGCGATTCAAACTCCATAGTGAGTTCGAACCTTCTGGCGATCAACCCCAAGCCATTGAAACGCTTATGGAACAACTCGAAAATGGACAAGAGCGTTGTATTATGCTCGGAGTTACTGGAAGCGGGAAGACATTCGCTATGGCGAATCTTATCCAACGATTGAATATTCCAACCCTCATTCTCAGTCACAACAAGACTCTTGCTCGGCAATTGTATCACGAAGTTGCAGGCTACTTCCCAGAGAATGCTGTCGAATACTTCGTTTCCCACTACGATTACTATCAACCTGAAGCATACCTTGCCAAGAGAGATTTGTACATTGACAAAGAAATGTCAATCAATGAACGTATTGAACAAGAACGCTTTGCAGCAGTTGCAAGTTTAGTCAGTCGTCCTGACTGTGTCATCGTCTCTTCAGTATCGTGTATTTACGGTTTAAATCCACCTGAAACATTCCTAGAACATCACGTCCGTGTTCATCGGGAACAACAGATTGAACCGACTGATTTGATTCGTGAATTGGTTGGATTACAATACACTCGAACAACGACTGACCTCTCAAGAGGAGAATGTCGTCTACGTGGAGAAGTCCTCGATGTTTGGATGCCTTCACGTGATGACCCGTTGCGAATTCGATTTGATTTAGACGGAGTTACTGATGTGCACGTATGCGACCCTGTTTCGTGGGAAATTCTGGACACTCTCGATGAAGCATGGATTCATCCAAAGGAATTCTTCATGACCAGTGAGGATCGTTTTGAAAGTGCTCTTGAAAGCATAGAAACAGAGCTCGAACTTCGTTTAACCGAATTCGCTATGGCAGGTAAAACACTGGAGCAGCATCGACTCGAGCAACGTACCAAGTATGATCTTGAGATGCTTCGTGAGATTGGGCATTGTCAAGCAATTGAGAACTATTCATTGCACTTTGATGGACGAGAACCGGGTGAACGGCCGTATTGTTTACTCGATTTCTTTTCTGCATG
>DAKQ01000174.1:3856-6768 GCA_002496635.1 Euryarchaeota archaeon UBA82
GTAACGCTTCCACAAGTAGGTGGGATGTATTTTGGTGACAAATCAAGGAAGGACAGTCTGATTGAACACGGATTCCGTCTACCAACTGCTGCGGACAATCGACCACTAAAGATGCCTGAATTCCAACATCTTGTTCCACAAATGGTCTACGTCTCTGCGACGCCTGGTGAACGTGAATTGCGACACTTGTGTGAGATTACTGGTCAAAAGGTACCTCTTGGGCTCAAACATGTTGCATCAGCAGGTGGTGCAAAACCAGCTCATGCAAAGGTCAAGAAGCATCCTGATGCAGAAACGATGTACGATTTACTTCAGAACATACAGGGTATTGCAAAGATGGAATTACGGCCAACTGGATTACTCGATCCGAACATCGAAGTACGTCCTACAGAAGGACAGGTTGGGGATTTACTCTCAGAGATTAACCTTCGAATCGAACGTGGCGAGCGTACACTGGTCACTGTCCTCACCATCAAATTCGCCGAAGAGGTTGCAGAATATCTCAATCGCATGGGCGTGAAAGCCCACCATTTGCACTCCGAAATTGATACCATAGAGCGTACTGAAATTCTCAATGCACTACGTATTGGACACATCGATGTCGTTGTTGGGATCAATCTCTTGCGAGAAGGGCTGGACATACCAGAAGTAAGTCTTGTAGCCATCTTTGATGCTGACCGACAAGGATTCCTGCGAAATGAACGATCATTACTGCAAACAATTGGACGTGCATCTCGAAACGAAAATGGACGCGTGCTCTTGTATGCTAATGGGATGAGCCCTGCTATGGAAGCCAGTATTCGTCAAACTCTTGATCGAAGAGTGCGTCAAAATGCGCACAATGAAGAGCACGGAATCATACCGAAAACCATCATCAAGGCATTGCCGCAAATGGGTTCGGAATCTGAAGATCTCATTGCAGGGACGTCGACAACACCTGATGGAAAACGTCGTTTGGTTGCAAAGAAGGGTGGTCGAAAGGATGGAGATTGGGCTTCAAAACTAAATTTAGGAGCGGGCGCTTGGGCTCATAGTGAAACAAAAACTCCAATTGAAAATTCAAAAATTCAATTGACTTATGATGAGCCAGATGATGTCAAATCATCACTTACCCCTGAACAACGAACGGATTTGCTCGCAGAATTAAAATCTGCAATGAAGGAAGCTGCCAAACAACTTGATTTCGAAGAGGCTGCTCGATTACGTGACCGTATTTACGAACTTGAACAGTCCTTGTAATTAGTTGGCTAAACGCAATGCTGCTTGTTCAAGAGATTCTCCATCTTCTCTCAAAGAACGTATGTAGCGAGGGATTGTTTCGTCTGAATGCCTCAGATCGATGTAATCTCCAACCCATTCAAGTGGTTCAGTAAGAACATGTTCAGTTCCAAACTCGAAGGTTCTCCAAATCGAACATTCACTTCCATCGAGTGACGTGGTCTGCAGATACCACTTTTGCCCCTCAATCGAATTGGTGCAGTGTATATCCCCCTCACGGACCGTTACAACCCAGCATCTTCCGATACTATGTTCAATATTGGCGGATTGAAGGAATCCTACAACATCATCGCTTTCAGCACCAGGTTGAAGCCAGATGAAGGGAATCGTCCGTCCTTCGAGTAGCCATGTACGTAATTGATTCATTACACGCTCAGGAGAAAGAAAGAGGACGAACAGTTCAGGCTCTTCATCACTCCAAGGATGTAGGCGAATTGGGCGCCCCAGAAGTGTGTTTCCAGCATCTTTTGGATGCACAGGCACCATCCGGTATCCGAAATGGCCTGCATCGTGAAAGGCTTGGTGAGCAGGTCTATCTTGGCGTAATCCTGCTCCAATGATGTGTACAGAGCAAACGGCTGCCAACCAAGCATCACCTTCTCCCATGTTCCTACGCCGAGGTTTCGGGTTTTCAAGGGATGTTTTTGTTGTGGATGAAAACTGCGTTCAAAGGAAGAGTCTGCTTTAGCAATGCATTAGCTTCTAACAGATGCTCCTAACAATTTGACAGGACAAGCCCTACACCTTGATGATGGAATGGCCAACGTCCTAGCCTGAGGGAAGGACGTGAGAGCAGTTGTTGTTGGCGCAGGTCTTGCTGGAATAGCAGCGACGTGGGCTCTTGAGCAACACGGATACGAATGCCTACTTCTCGAATCATCGAACCGCATCGGTGGCCGGATGAAAACTACAACAATCGGTAAACACAACGTCGATGAGGGGTTCCACGTCTTACATACAGCCTATCCATCACTCCATAGATGGCTTGATATTGAACGATTAGAACTCAAACCGATGGATCCTGCTACAAGTCTGATTACACCATCCAGTGGCCATTTGCAGACCCTTGGAGACCCTTTGCGAGCACCTATGTTGATGCTTCCTTCTCTGTTTACAGCAGGCCCATGGAATGCTCTACGGATGCTTCGATGGCGATTGAAATCAAAAAAGAAGGATATCGAATATGCAATGGACCATCCAACGCAATCCATCGATAAGGGATTCGAATTGATGCGCTTTAGTCCATCATTCAGAGACTCATTCCTACATCCATTGTTCACTGGCATTACCCTTGATAATGAGCGGAGAGAGCGAACCTCCTTTGCTTCCTTCACCTGGGCTGCTATGTCGCATGGAAGCATGACGATGCCGAAAGATGGAATACAGGCCGTGCCTCAACAACTCGTATCTCATTTGAAAGAAGAAACGATTCGTTACAACTCGAACGTTGCTTCAGTCTCCTCATCAGGAGTTGTACTTGACAATGGAGAAACGATTGATGCAGATCTTGTTGTTGTAGCAGTCCCTCAACATATTGCGAACACTTGGCTCGACAATCCTCAACAAATTGTACGTAAACAAACCGCTACGTTCGTTTTTGAGGCAGAACAATCACCCCTCGATAAACCCCGATT
>DAKQ01000174.1:7141-7626 GCA_002496635.1 Euryarchaeota archaeon UBA82
TTGCATCCTTCAAGCAAGCATCTTGTTGTTGCAACCGTGGTTGGTGAAATCGCATCTGAACATCGAAAGAAGACTGTTCAGAAAGCCATTCATGGAGAACTTGAACAATGGTTTGGCCAAGATACATCCTCATGGAAACTAATAGGAACAACACACGTCGATTATGCACTTCCATCGGGGTCTGTTACTGGAAAGGGTAGAGAACGTCTGGAATTGGTTCATGATGATGTCTATTACATCGGAGACCACACCATCCATCCATCTGTCCATGGCACCTTACGCTCAGTCGAGCGTTTACTCGAACACTTAGAGATTCCATTACCTCTCCAATCTTCATGAAAGGTTGATGAAGGGAAACGCAGGCGACAAGGTATGGCGATTGACCCAGACGAATTCGATATCCCCGTTCAGGATTACGATTTTTCCAAAGCAACTCAAACCACGTCTCTTATCGATCAGATGGCACAAGCAGGCGGTTTTACTGC
>DAKQ01000033.1:0-2920 GCA_002496635.1 Euryarchaeota archaeon UBA82
TGTGGAATTACCCAGATCGATACAACCTAAACCCCGTACCATTCTGTCATCACCAGCGAGACAGAGCAGATATCCTGATTCATTCGATGACGGAGGAGTCCATGTCATGTTCACTTCATCTACTCCTGATGGTCGGGGCTGTGAAAGATTCCATAGAGTCGCTCCGTCGACAGGCATCAAACCAGTTGGGCTTGATGCGACGTAAGGGTTGGTCATTCTGTACGTGATGTTGAGTGATGGACGGAGGTCTGCGCTTAGTTCGTTACTTGAATACATGTCAATCCGGCCATCAACACTGCTGTCGTTTTCTTCAGCCTGGATGAGGAAGTCGAGGCTTGTTGCGCCACTTGCAACCGCTTGCTGTAGCAAACCAGTGATGTCACCAGTTTGGTATGGGTCATCCCAGAAAATCTCTTCGCTTCCGAAAAACGGAATGTCCGTATCCGTTGAGTGATAAGCACCGGGCGTGTTCCATTGGGTTGAGTTGGTTGCATTGTTCCAGTTGGCGTCACCATCGAAGGCTGTGTTGATTAGCGATGGGCTCCAAAAGACTTCTCCATAACTGGTAGATTTAGTATTCAGCGTGAAGAAGGCATCCATGATTTCGTAGGTGCCATTGATTGGTAGTTTTGTAAGGTCAACGGAAACAATGAACGATGAACGTTGGGAGGCAGCGGTAGTGGATACTGCACGACCGACACTAATGGTTCCTGAATTGTAGAGATTTGCGTTGGAGTCTACCGAATCGAGGGTTGTATCGATGATGAAGCCAGAGGGTTCGTTCAAAGTCGGTAAAAATCCACCTTCCGAGACGTTGATGTAGCCCCATGTACTATTGATTTCGTTTCCAATATCGTGAGGGATATGGAACACTGAACTTGTTGAACGTGGACCGAGCATGCTGTTGTTAACAGGTTGAACGAACCATCGAACACTTTGGTTTGTGTTGAGATCTGTCGAAGGTTGGAAGGTTAAACTCTGCAAATCGAACATGGAGGCGTGGACACGTGAATCATACGTTGTGAAACCTTCCATGATGTCAGAAGCATCATTTTGAAGGAAGACTTTCCAATCATCAATATTTGCTGAATTGGAATGAGTCCAACTCAATACTGGACGAGTGTCTGGTTCTGGCACGTGTGTCGAGAGATTCCATGCCATATCCCCATCCACTGGTAAAGCGTTGGAAGCAGATACCGTTGGGATTGCTGATGTCCCTACAGTCCATGTGAGATTGAGCCATGGCCGTTGAGTGGTAAGCCCTTCTGTACTTGCAAAGGTGATCAGTGAATCAGAAGAGTCACTCGTCATCAGAGCAATTGAAAGATATGAATCGCCATTTGCCAATGCTGCTTGTACAAGTTCAGTAACGTCCCAATCCATCCAATCTGCGCTTGCTGAAGTACTCAAATCGCTTAATTGACCAACGTCATTTCCTACAGAACGACCTCCGTCCAAGGTCCATGAATTCGTGCCATCATACGTTGAATTATTGAGGTCAGTTGTCCATGTTTGCAGAACTGGTCGAACGGCAATTTCCGTGTTCGTATCCGAACCAGCAAGAGCCCATAAATTCAATTCAGCATTCGTTACTCGAGCATTTGAAGGTGAAGGAATTTGATCAAGAGGGATTTTCAGCAAAGCAGTCGATTGATAACCACTGCCTAGTTCTCCAACCTTCATTGAGGTTGAAGCCGAATGATTTTGTTGTCCTTCAGTACCTCCTTCAGCCAACCATGTATCAATGAAATGTGGAATCCCTAGGCTAGGCATTGCTTCTTCGTGTCGAAGTTCAACCGCAGCACTTGTCGATGAAAGGTTCCATGTTGTGAGTGAAGGAATGTTGAAGTGGAAGGTTTGAGACCAATTTCCAAGTTGATTTGTTGACGATATTGTTCGCACTCGCCAGTACCATGTTTCACCAACAGTCAAGTCATTTTGAAGAGTGAATGATTTAGTCGACATATCAAAACCAGCATTTGACCACGAGGTTTCGATGCTCATGTCATTACTGTCAAATGTATCGACCGTATCCAGTTGAACAGCATAGCCACCAACGCTAATTGCACTTGAATGGGTCCAATTTAGCAATGGTCGAAGGACTGGTTCAGGATTGATTCCTGGTTGAATACTCCATGAACCATTCAGCGGATTTACTGGAATCGGTTCAATCGGTATTGCGTTTGATCCCGGCACATAGACGAAGCTCAGTTCAGGGCGCTTTGCATCAACTGCGCTTCCGGTGTGGAAAAGAGCATCTCTAATCTGACCTGACCCAGCACCGATAATTCCGAGAATGAAATCTGCCGAATGGTTGTCTCTCATCGCATTTTGCATCGCGAGTGTGACGTTCCAAGTAACTGAGGAACTGGAAGTAAATCCACTTCCAATAGTCACTGAATCAAGCAATGATGAGCGCTCAGAGCCCTTTGCGCCAGTCGTTGACCAAGTGTTTGAACCGTCGTATGTCGCCCATGTAGCGCCGTCTTCAGTCCAGTTGTTTTGAGTGTTCTCCCATGCTCCAACAGTCGGTGAACCGAATGGGAAATCGCTGAGGTAGAACTCCAAATTTGCAGATTCTACGGCGTAACCATTTGGAAGGAATGTGCTTGATAGATCACATCCAAACAAAATTGTTGTTTCGGATGGAATCGTGTTGTAAGAGACCTGAAGTTCGGTTTCCTGACCATAATTTGAACTTGGCATACCTGAGTCAATGTAGGTATCTGCACATGCTGGATGGAGATCATCGGAACTTGCATTTCCTTGCTTGAGTCTAAACTCATAACGGTCACCACCAAGCCATGTCGAATTCATATTACTAATCAAAAATGTTGAATGTGTCCAATCACCATGACGTCCGTTGGAATCGATATGAAGCATTCTCCAATTGTACATGTGTCCGGCTTCAAGGCTATCG
>DAKQ01000033.1:3295-12062 GCA_002496635.1 Euryarchaeota archaeon UBA82
TCTACATAAGCAACACGATCATGGTATTGGCCGTCTGTTGATAATTCAAAAATCATATCATATGAGCTGGATGTGCTAGCAGACCATGTCAATGAAGGAGTCGTATTTCCGGTGAAATTGTGACCTGTTTGATTCCACAGAGTTTCACCATCATACGGAGAAGTGAGAGAAGGTGCAACGGTTACGGGTGTGCCCCAGTCATATTTGATGTAGAGATAGGGCTTGTCGGATTCTGTTGTGGCATCGGAAGAATGGAAGGTGACAGAATCAATTCCTGCATTAGCAGAATAAGACCCTGTTTCTGAACGCGTGGTTAATGCAAAATCAATGACGCCTGTGTTTCCATTATCGATATGTTGTTGTAATGTAGAGGTCAAGTCGAACGAAAAGTCATCACTGATCTGTGAACCAAAAACACCTGTATCTGTCGCATGACTAATCAATCCTCGGCCTCCGCTTCTCCACCATTGACTGGTTTTCTTTCGCAGCCATGTAAGTTCATCTTCATTCCATGCCCCATCATTGTCCATTTCATGTAATGCCAGCGTTGCTGAACCGCTCGAAGTGGATCGGGTAAGATTCAATGAAGCATCAAGAATTGTTGCATTTGAATGCATTCCTAACGCATCGAATGCGAATCTGAAGTGAGGAATTGTTTCCTTTGTTGAAGATAATGTAGCATCCAATGTAGCGGAGGAACCATAATTTGTATTCTTGTTATTCTCATCTGCGACTGCATCTTCGATGAAATTCAAGTCTGTTGATAGATCATTAATATTGACTGCAAGTGTAGCTGTTCCGTCTCCGTTATCGATAACATTGTGCTCTGGTAAAAAGAACGACCCATCAGACCATGAACCCAGAATACCTGTTGAGTCCATTGAACGCATTCTGTAATGCATGTATGTTCCGTTTTCGAAAGCATCAGATTGAGGAATTGTAAGCGATCCTGTTGTTCCTGCTAGGGAGAAAGCACTTGTGTCAATGTCAGAATTGTACACCCAATTGTAATTATCTTGAGTGCTCTTGAAACCTGAGTCGAAAGAGACTTGAACCTCAGCGAGGATACCAGAATATGCGTTCCAAGTCATCGATGGATTGAGATCAGCAGATAATATGAAATCTCCACTCATCAAAGGTGCATTATCGGCTACGAAATTAGGAGTCATCAAGCCTCCAGAACCAGCAGTTGTTGTTGATGAATCAACAATCAGTGTTGGCTTGTTAGCGGCATTGAGAGTTTCATTTAGTTCACAATCATATTGGGCGTCATGAGCAGAAATAACGAGATCAAGTGTCGTTTGACTTGAAGCAACAGCAGATTGTGTCAACGCAGTTACGTTCAGTTCAACGGTTGATGAACCTCCTCCGATACCCAAGGGAGGGGCAAGGTGGAACGGCTCCCATACGTTTCGATCTGATGAGCCTTCAATTCCAGGCTCAGACCAAGCAAGTGCACCATTTCGAGTATTCCATGTTGCGCTCTCATTCCACGAAACGCTGGTTGTTGCAGGGTATACTGCCAAGCCGTTTGAGGCAGTACTGCTGCTGCATACAAGGTCAACTCGCGAGGAATGAATTGTATCAGTTGAAGCATAATTCAGAGGGAATGAAAGCAGGATTCGCCCCTCACTAGAGCCCGAAACTCCCAGTAATGCCGTGTCATCACTGGAAAAATCGTCGTTCGGATTGTCCGAGTCGATGTATGTGTCAGCGGATGGATTGAGAGTAGAAGTGACGTATTGAACGGTGTGCTCTTCTTCGAGTTGATCGACAGCAGGGAAGGCTGATGGAACAAATAAATCGGCGAGTAGGAACATCAAAACCATAATTATGGCTGCTGAAAGATTTCTGGGATTGGACGTAGTTCTCATGGCGCTCGCTTCGGCTAAGATGTGGAAGGTTATGACTGATTCGCTCAGCGCCCCCCATAGGGGGGCGGCTAAAATTGTTGATTCAAATGCAACCGAATGTTGAAGGAGGCTCGGCAATCTCTTGCCGATATGAGCGAGTTATGGGTTGAGCGTCATCGTCCACAAAGTGTTTCTGAAATCCGAGGCCAAGCCTCCGTAGTAAGCCGATTAACGGTTTATGCAGAACACAAGGAATTCCCTCATTTGCTCTTTGCAGGACCACCTGGGACTGGCAAGACCACTGCAGCAATGGCCTTGACCAAAGATGTCTATGGAGAAAATTTCCGAGACAATCTCCTTGAAATGAACGCTTCCGACGAAAGAGGGCTGGATAAAATACGTTCAAAGGTGAAACAATTTGCACGAACTCAACCATATGGTGATGCAAAATTCAAAATTATTTTCCTCGATGAATCTGATGCGCTGACCAATGATGCACAGGGTGCTTTACGCCGAATTATGGAACAATATGCTGAAACGTGTCGATTTATCCTTTCGTGCAATTATTCTTCGAAGGTTATCGAACCCATTCAATCTCGATGCGCAGTATTTCGATTCCGTCCACTTGCAGATGCTGATGTACTCGACCAAGTTAAGCACGTTGCAAAAGAAGAGAATGTGACCCTCGAAGATGATGCAGCAGATGCATTAGCCCGGATTGCTCAAGGCGATTTACGACGGGCCATTACTGCCTTACAGGTTTCAGCTGCAATCAGCGATACAATCTCCAGATCAATTGTCTATGAGACATCGGCAACTGCCCCTCCAGAAGCACTGCATCAATACATCATGGCATGTCGAGAAGATGGCTTTCATGTTGCCCGAAGAAGGCTGCAAGAACTTCTTGATCGATACGGTTTGGCAGGGACTGATTTTGTCGGGCAGCTACATCGCGAATTGTACGGAGTAGATTTTATTTCAGAAACGGATAAATTGGATCTCACTCAAGTCATGGCTGAAGTCGATTATCGACTTGTTGAAGGAGGCGGTGAACGTATACAACTTGATGCAATGACCGCTCGATTGGTCTCAATGCTCAAATCCTGACCCCCTTCACTTTCACTTTCACATTTACTGTCGAAAGAAAGTAACAGTATCCTGGAACTGACGCAGGAACATGAACCAAACAACACGCATCATGTTTGACGCCCTTTCTTGGACACCACTCGCCTCATTTGTCAGAAACTATCGACGCAGAAAAGTCGAAAGTAAGACCGCTGAATTACGCGTTACGATTGAGATTGATACTCTATTCAATCAGATTCTAAAGAATCATTCAGATATGCTGTCTTGATCAAAAGGAGACACATTGATGACCTCGAGTGTCCAAATATAGGTCTGAACATTTTCCCATGGGTCTCCATCTTCGGTTATGACAACCGTAATTGTATGAGTACCTTCTCCTAAATCAGTACCCAAGAAAATTGCAAAGGGTTGATCTTGGTCTCCATGAGGAGTTAAGTTAGGTGAACTTTCATTTGAACTGGAGGTTCCGTTTTTTATGGCTTCTTGATTATCATACCAAAAAGAGGTATTGACTTCTCTTGTTGTCACATTGGCCTGATACTCACGAATCACTTCAACCGAAGCCCCATCTGAATTTTTGTTATCCATCAATCCGAATAAGAGCCATGCATCTCCTTGTAAGGTTGTTGAACCATTCGTATGCCAAGTGAGAGTTGTCCCTTTTGTTGATACATCAAAGGGATATTCAATTTCTTCACCATCATGTGCAACAACAGTCCAAGATTTCGCCAACTCTGGAGCCGCAATATCTCCAAATGGAGGATTGACGAGCAAGAAAGATAGTGCCAGGAATGTGAAGGTATGAAGGAAAGCTGCTTTGAACCAAGTACCGCCACCATAGTGCTCAACGAAACGTTCCGGCATAATTGTTCGATGGAGTGTTGGAATAAGGAAGATGCAAGTCAATGGAAGTATATACAGAATTTTTGAGTTTTCGGGATCTGTTACACCCATCAAGACATATCGCATGAGGAGAGTAACCAGAAGGGCGAATCCTAACACCAGCCACATCGAGGCCATATCTGCCTTCTCTTTTGCGACGTGTTTTACTGGGTCAAATGGTTCAATTCCAAGGTTGCGTCCAGTCCGACGCACCTTCTTTTCTTTACCATCTCCAGGCATTCGCTGTCGGCGCTCACCTTGCGCCGCCGTCATCGCTGTCGAGAGGTCGACCATACCCCTGCGGATGAGTGAAGGCGAATGAAGGATGCGGTCAGATTCCTTCAATTTGAACCCGCATTATTCAAATGGGGGTTTTCGCAGGCGAGGGTAGGCCGGGGTGGCGTAGTTGGTAGCGCGTCGGACTCATAGGGCAGCCTGAAGGCGATCGTATGACGTGCAAACCCCCTTGTGGTGTCTGAGACATCCGAAGGTCGCGGGTTCGAGCCCCGCTCCCGGCACCACCATCGTAGCGTTGAAGGGCTTGACTGTACAGCAACCATCATGGCTGAAGCACCTGAAGTAGGGTCAAGGGTAAAACTTCGACTTGAAACACTCTCCGGAGATACGATTGTAGAAGGCGTGATATTACCATCTGCTATCGAGCAACACGTCACTATAAAATTACCAAATGGCTACAATCTGAGCCATCCGATTAACCAAACCCACATCATTGAGTCCGTAGCCAAAGAGGCTTCAACACCGACCAGTCAAGACCAACCTCCGCATAATCCCAATCTCCCATCAATACGTATCATACACACTGGGGGAACTATTGCTTCGAAGGTGGATTACGTTACTGGAGCGGTGACTGCTCAATTCGAACCCTCTGAATTAGTCCACCATGTTCCTGAATTACAAAAAATTGCGAACATAGATGCCCACAAGATTGGAAACATGTTCAGCGAGGACATTCGTCCACTCCACTGGAATCAAATTATCGATGCAACCGAAAAGGCATTCGAACAAGGTTGCGACGGAGTCGTTGTAACTCACGGAACAGATACACTTCACATCTCATCATCAGCAGTTGCCTATGCATGGTGTGGTGAGGGGCACAAAGCGCCTGGACGAATTGCCTTCGTAGGTTCCCAACGATCGAGTGATCGTGCTTCATCAGATGCAGCCCAAAACCTGATTGCAGCAGTTACTTGGGCTGCTCAAGGACCTACTCCAAACGGAAATCTATCCGATTGTGTTGTCGTTGCAATGCATCGTACAAGTGATGATGGAGCATGTTCCATCCATGCAGCAACAGGTGTTCGGAAACTCCACTCAAGTCGTCGAGATGCTTTCAGGCCGGTTAATACTCAACCACTCGCTACTGTGACAATCGATGATGGTTCGATAAATATCGCTCTAAGCGAACATTATGAATCAAATAGAATGAACCTGACAGAACGTGAGGCTATACCGACAGCAACTCGATTCAAAACAGACGTATCAATTCGTCAATTTATGTCAGGACCATGGCTTCTCCCTGCTGAAATAGATGAGGCCGTAGAATCAATGGCCGATGCATTGGTTGTTCATGGCACAGGTTTAGGCCATGTACCAATTGAAAATCCTAACGAAGATACGCCTCAGAATTTGGAACTGAGGTCTTCACTTCAAAACGCAATTGACAAGAATATACCAGTCTTGATTGTGAACCAATGCATTCATGGACCGGTGGACATGAATGTCTACTCAAAAGGAAGAATTCAGAAAGAAATGGGGATTCTGGGGCATGGTATTACTACTTCACCAGAAGCTGCAATTGTTAAGTTGCATTATGCTCTTTCAACAAACAAAAATGTTGAAGAAATACTTACTTCAAATCTCTTCGGAGAAGAAGTCTATCAGATAAGAGATTAAGCGATTCGATGAAGAACCTCTTTGACCCTCATCCGTTCATGGCGACTCCTACTGGCGACCCTGTAAGCGAACTTCGCTCACGCCGAGAGAGAGCACGATTGGGTGGTGGATTAAAGGCGCAGGAAGCCATTCGCGCCGGAGGAAGAGGTACTGCAAGAGACCGAATTGGAATGCTTTTAGATCCAGATTCATTTATCGAAGTTGACACTTTTGTTACACATCGAACAACAGACCACAATATGTTCCTACACGAAACACTCGGAGACGGCGTTGTGACTGGACATGGAACAATCGATGGAAGAAGAGTCCATTGCTTTGCTCAAGACTTCAGCGTTCATGGAGGCTCAATGGGTGAGATGCATGCAAAGAAGATTGCTAAACTCGTCGAAATGGCTGAACGAACAAAAACACCACTGGTTTGTGTTTGGGACGGGGGTGGTCAACGTGCTCACGATGGAATCGATGCACTTGCTGGAACCGGAGAACTTCTCGATAGGCTTGTCCAATGCAGTGGCAGAATTCCAGTGCTCAGCCTTGTTTTAGGACCTGTCGTAGGCGTTTCTGCTCTCGCTGCAAGTCTTTCAGATTTCACAATCCTTGGGGAAGAGCACGGGCAGTTGTTCCTATCCTCGCCTCTTGAGACACCTGAAGTTCAACAGGGTGAAGTCGATGCTGCTGGACTCGGTGGAGCGTCACTTCATGCATCTCGTTCTGGAATTGCCTGCCTTGTTGCTGATGATGAGGAGGATGCATGTTTCCTCGTTCAAGAGATTCTCTCCTATCTCCCAGACCACAACGACGCAGAACCTCCGCATGTCGCAACTGAAGATCCAATTACACGCTTGAATGAAGAATTAGAAACGCTTGTCCCAGACAATCCAAATCGTCCTTATGATATGGTTAAGGTTGTTGAAGAAGTTGTCGATGATGGGGAATTTCTCGAACTTTTCACAAACTATGCTGAAAATATTATCATTGGATTTGCAAGACTAAACGGACGCACAATAGGCGTTGTTGGTAATCAACCAAACGTTCTTGCTGGCTGCTTGGATATTGATGCTTCAATCAAGGCTGCTCGATTTATTCGACTCTGCGATGCATTCAACATCCCGCTTGTTACATTCGAAGATGTTCCCGGATTCCTCCCTGGAGTTGTACAAGAATGGGGGGGCATCATCCGCCATGGTGCAAAACTTCTCTTCGCTTATGCTGAAGCAACTGTTCCAAAACTTACCTTGGTCACTCGCAAAGCCTACGGTGGCGCTTACCTAGCAATGTCGTGCAAACATCTGCAAAGTGATTACAATGTTGCTTGGCCAACTGCTGAACTTGCCGTTATGGGAGCCGAGGGTGCAGTCAACATCATTCATCGAAGGGAAATCAACGCTGTTGAACCTGAACAACAGGAAGAAGTCCGCCTTCGACTTGTTGATGAATACAAAGCCAAATTCGGAGACCCATATGTCGCAGCAAAAAATGGATGGCTTGATGATGTCATCGAACCCTCTGAAAGTAGATTGCGTCTATGCAGAGCATTGAATATTCTACGCTCAAAGCGTGAATGGAGCCCGCCTAAGAAACACGGTAACATTCCCCTATGATTCGTTTATTTTCCGCTCTGCTCGAGCCAGTAATCCACCTGATTGATCATCAGGTTCAGGCTTTTGAGGGGGCTTTCGAACCTGGAACAACATCCATCCAACGAGGGCAACAAGTGGAACAATGATCACAGCTGCAATCAGTGTTGAGCCTCCACTCGATGTATCATCAGAATCTGCTGAAGGAATCTTCGGCTCAAGTGGAACAGTGTACTGAATACGCATTGAAACATCTGCAAATGCTGGATCTCTTGCGATGATGTCAAACTGTAGAATTGTACCTTCAACTTGTTCTCCGGTGAATAGTTGAGTGCACCAAGATATGTATAGTGAAGCATCACAATTCATTGTTCCATTTTGAATTACTCCGTTAAGATTGACGATGACATCCATTGTAGAATCGGGATCTTTATCACTCCACATCCATTCCAATAGGAGTGTGTTCTCGGATGTTTTTGTTATCGAACCATTTGATAGCGAAGGCCGATCTGGTTCGGGACTGATGGATAACGTAATTCTCTTTCCAAAAACAGTCTCTCCATCCGTGACATTTAGCCACCAACCATCATCAATTCCATTGGCATCAAGCAATCCAGAAATGAGTAACTCTTGACCAGAGATGGCCATCTGAGATTTTGTTGAACCTTCAGATTCCAGTTGCCAAATGAGAGCATCTCCGTCAGGATCCACGGCAAAATCAAGAAGATTGAGAAGAAGTGTCTCCTCCTCAATTAGATCAATAATCCATGCAGATTCAGTTACATCAAACGCATCATCCATCGGATTGACCCTGAAAGGCACATCGATGGAAAGAGGTGTATTGAAACCATCAGAGGCGGTTAATGTGAACACTTCAGCCCCATTTGCATTGAGCAAAGGAGTGAATCGAATGGTATCATTTGATGGTTCAACCATCCAAGAAAGCAACTCTCCATCTCCTTGAGTCAATCCGTTAATCTCCATTGACAAGGGAGCATCTTCTGGATCAGAAATATATTGAGAGACATCAAACCAAATCGATGAACTATCTTCATCGACCACTTGTTGTTCAACAATCGAAAGTTGAATCAACGGATCATCGATAGGTAGAATACTACCATTCAGTGTGACGTTCAAGGCATCTAATATCTCGCCACCTGCTTTCAATTCTAAAGCAATTTTAGTGATCCCTTCCCATTCTTCGTCAACGGCATGAACGAGAGTGATTCCCAATAAATCAGAGTCAATGACGACGTTGAAATGAGATTCATTATCAAGAAGTGTGGCGTTGATGATTTCAATCGGTTGACCGTCGGGGTCGATTGCAATCTCAGAAGAATCAAGATGAACATATCCCCGTTGTGGAACAAGAAGTTCGGGGAATGGATTAATCAATTCGATTGGATCATTTGTTCTGTTAAAATCAAAGGTAATGAATCCTGAACCACCTTCAAC
>DAKQ01000033.1:12429-19652 GCA_002496635.1 Euryarchaeota archaeon UBA82
ACACATCGAGCCTCATCGTTGATGATTACTCCTGAAAACGTAGTAGAATTATCAAGAATACACTTTGTTGTAACAGTCCAATTTGAAGGTATATCGTCGTATTGATCGCCGTTGCGCATAGACCATGAGGCTACCAAGGTTGCCTCGTCCGTTGGACTGAGTAACGTTCCATTCAAACTGATTGGTGTTGTAAGCGGAATGAGTTGCGCCTCATCAAAGTCTTCATCCACATACCCATTCGAATCGACAACTGTATCAACATCATTTGGACGGTTGAACGCCTCACGGAAGGACGAATGGTCCCCGCGCAATGTTAAGTCGAGATACGGAAGAACATGCTCCATTGCATGATTCATTTGTTCCTCTTGGGTAAGTGAAGCATCTCCATCATTGAAATCTTCAAGGAAAGAAGAAGAATCTTGGTACTGGTAATGGTTTGCACCTAGAGAATGGAGAATTTGCCAAGCGAACCCATCAACATTTTCCAGTACTGGAAGAACATGTTCTGTTGCAGGTGCCACTTCATCAGCACTTCCTGTAATGAACAAGCCAATATTTGGAGCAGGTGCTCGAATCGTAAGTGGCTCATTTACTTCTTCGACTTCAAGAGCAAGCCCTACTATGGCTCTTGGAGGTTGGGCTGTCTGATTTGTAGCAAGTGAGAGCCAATTGATGTATCCATTGGTTGCAATAACTGCACCTATGCCATGACCAATGAGGCCCCAATGAGATTCATCCACTGAACCAAACATCCCAAGTACCGCTTCATTCGATTGATTTGAATTGTGCATCCATGTTTGAATATCTTCTAAATCGGAGACAATATCGCTGAGTCCCAAATTGGTTTGCCATGGTGGAATGTAAACCATCGTTCCTTTTTGTGCGATTCGTGAGCAGAGAAGCATGTAATTTTCTGGACTTTCATTCTCATCAACGAGAAGAACCATCCACGGGAATGGCCCGTTGCCTGCTACTTCACTGTCTTCTCCTGAAACCATTGCTGGATAGACAAGACGATGATCTTGGCCAGGAGGTCCTTGTTGGTTCACTGAAAAATCAATGAAACCTACTGGGAAATCAGGTCCCGTGTGAGGTGATTGATAATTTGAGTCCTCCTCGGGAAAAGCTTGAACTCCCGAAAAGGTTGCTAAAACAAGCAACCCACACAACAACAAGGAGCGTGCGCCCATAGGGTTGGCTAGTCACTCCAACATTTCATTCTTCCATTGATTTGCGTCTAGATTGAGCCAATTCGAATTCACAATCAAACAACCAGGACAGGAGTTGGTCCAAAGATGGTAAATGTTCAGCGCACTGTGGCGCCCATAGTCTGCGCCATGATTCAAGATGCTGCCCAACGAGCATCCACCTTCCATCGAGTGTCATGTTCGTTGTGCTAAGCATCAATTCTTGTTCATCGAAAGAACCGCTTAGTGGAACATAATCGGGTGTTAAAGTTCGCTTTGCATCGATGCCTGAATCGTATGTCCCATCAAAATCGATGAGTAGATCAAGTTGTTCAACATCTCCTAATTGTTTACTCACGAGAGAAGCATCAATCTTCCTACGTCCACCAAGAGATACAACGTGTCCACCGGATTCAAGCCATGCGTTTGCAATTGAACGAGCAGAACCTCCGCCACCATTCAGGCCAAGGATTGCTCCAGAAGCAACGTCGATACCATGGTGAAATGCTACATCAACAACGCCAGCGCCATCTGTTGTTGCACAATACCATCCATGGCCGGTCCATCGTAATGTATTGACGGAAAGAATATCCATTCCGTTGTCAACAGGAGTGAAAGCCATACTCTGGAGTTGGTGCTTGAGTGGTGAGGTGAGATTCATCCAAACTTCTTCTTCATAATATTGGGACGGAATATGCCTCGAAACTGGTTGCTGCATCCTCATTGATTTAGTTCCTGCAAATGAAGCATACGCCCCCCTAGTCAGAACTTCTTCAACAAGTCTTCTAAGTTGCAATGTATTCGAATCAAGCCGGCTTTCGAGTGGCGTCCAATCAGGATTGTGTTCATCGTGCTCAATGTAGCCCCATCCTAAGACTTCATCGATGTGTACCGATTCTATGAGTCTTAAAGTATGGTGAATAAGATTCGAAAGTTGATCTTTCTTCTTCAAAGAATGAAACACGAGAGAAAACAAAAGTGGAGAGAGAGAATGCGATATGGGCGAGCCTCCAACCGCATATCGTAGTTCGCCCATGAACTCCCAGAGAACTCTTTGTTGAAGAACATCTGTCCCAAAATACATGGGATTTTGTTTACAATCGTCGGCATTGGATTCAAGAAGAAGGAGAGTATAGGAGAACCATGGCCGCAGCAGAACGAGGTTCGTTTTTATGGATGATGTTCGGAGTTACTCAATTCATTCTTTCGATTAAACTCATGGATGAAGTTGAAGGATGGGTCACGACCCTCTTCGGGGGTGGTGCTGCCGCAGCAATTATGCTCGCAATAGTCGTGTTTCGAATGGAGCAACGTGAATTACTTGTTAATCCATTAAAATTAGATCGTGAAGTTAACGAAGATGCCATTAAAAATCAAGGAAAGGGTGTCGGGTACGGCGTAGGTATGTGGGTCATATCCTTAATCACGCTCATCTTCTTCGTAGATTTCTGAGATTTCGATTACCATGGTTTCCCCCGACATCTCAACCTTTCGAACCATCGATGATGGTGCTGAAGAATTATTTGGTGGATTTTGGCCTTTCTTGAAGCGTACACTTCTGATATTTTTGCCCCTTTGGACATGGCTGCTCTGTTGGAGTGCTGGTTTCAATAACATCATATCAGCCACTTTAGCAGGGCTTTCGTTGTCAGTCGTTGTTGGGATAGAACGGTATAAATTAAGCCGAATTTCCAGTAAAGACAATTAAGGCCATCCTTGGATTGAGTAACATGAGTATCTTTGAATGGCTTGCAGACTTGGCAGGAATTGAAGCACCAACCTTACTAGAAGTCATCTTTGTCAGTTGTGCAATATTAGGCGGCATCCTCTTTTTCATCATGATGATCTTAATGCTCGTAGGAGACATAATCGGAGGAGTTGGAGAAGCTGTTGGCTTTGATGCAGACATTGGAACCGACTTAGGTTTTGAAATGTTGAGTATCCAAGGATTAAGCGTGGCAGTCATGATGTTTGGCCTTACAGGAATGTTTGGCTTATCTGCAACAGGAAGCGATGTTGTTGCGGTTCTCTTCGGAGGTGCTGGGGCAGCAGGTGGTATGTACGGAATGGCACAAATGATGCGCGGCATCAGCCATCTTCAAGCGGATGGCACCCTCAACTATAATGATGCAATTGGACAAAGAGGCCAAGTCTACTCCCGTATCCGTCCTAATGAATCAGGAGAGGTGCAAATACCTCTAGGCGGATCACTCAAAAACGTCTCAGCTCGTTCAAAGGACAAGTCTTTGTTTATTGCAAGTGGAGAATTCATACAGGTCGTGGACCGAATTGGTTCTACAATGATTGTTGTTCCTCTTGAAGACATCTCATCTGAAGAATAGCCCTAAGATGGTTCCTGCATCCGCAGGCAAAGCCATTAAAAGGAAGGTTTCTGTAAAATCGATATGGCGGACGCATCGACTTGGGCAGTTTTCATAATTTTTGCAGTATTAGCAGTTGGAGCATTTGGATTTATTCTCCTCGTAACGCGTTATAAGCGATGTGCTTCTGACGAAATCTTGGTTGTTTATGGACGTATCAAGGGCGGGAAAGCCTCTCGCTGTATCCACGGAGGTGCCGTCATGGTATGGCCTCTTGTTCAAGAATACAAGAAAATCTCACTAACTCCGATGACAATTTCTATTCCATTGGATAATGCACTTTCACTGCAGAACATTCGTATCAACGTACCTTCTACTTTCACAGTTGGTGTCAGTACAAACCCATTGATCATGAACAACGCTGCTGAGCGTCTTTTGCATCTCACCAAGGATGCTATTGAAGCAATGGCACAAGAGATTATTCTCGGTCAACTCAGGCTTACTGTTGCAAGTTTAACTATCGAGCAAATCAACCAAGACAGAGATTCTTTCTTGGAACTCATTCGAGACAACGTTGGTGCTGAACTTCACAAATTGGGTCTTTACCTCATCAACGTCAACATCATCGATATTACTGACGAATCAAACTATATCGAAAGCATCGGTAAGAAGGCTGCATCTGGTGCAGTTAACAAAGCTCTTGTCGATGTTGCAAACGCAGAACGTGATGGTGCAATCGGTAAGGCGAACGCTGACCGAGACAGAGAAGTTCAAGTTGCAAACAATGTTGCAGAATCCCAAAAGGGACAGAAGACTGCTGAAGTTGATCGACGTGTTTACGTTCAACAACAAGAAGCACTCGGTGTTCAAGGAGAAAACTTGTCCCGTGCTGAAATCGCATCCTATCAAGCAGACCTTGAAGAGAAGGAAGCAATTGCAATGCAGAGAGCTGAAGTTGCTCGAAGAACTGCAGAAATGGAAGTTCAGAAAGCCCAGTATATGCTTGAACAAGAGCGTCTACGTGCTGAAGAGATTGTTAAGGAAGAGATTTCTAAGACACAAATCGAAATTGCATCGGAAGCTGAAGCAGAACGCCTCCGCCGTATCGCTCAAGGTGAAGCGGATGCAGTTCTTGCGCGTTACAATGCTGAAGCAGAAGGTACGAAAGCGGTTCTTGAAGCAAAGGCAAATGGATACAAGCAACTTGTTGAAAGTGCAGGTGGCGATGTAAAGGCTGCTGCTACTCTCCTCATGGTTGAGAAGATTGAAGAAATCGTTGCTCGACAAACTGAAGCAATCGCAAACCTACAAATCGACAAGATCACTGTATGGGATTCTGGCGCAGGTGGAAGCGAAGGAGGGAGCACAGCAAACTTTGTTTCCTCACTCATCCGTTCCTTGCCTCCAGTTCATGATGTAGCCAAGATGGCTGGTGTTGATTTGCCAGATTACCTCGGCTCAATGAAAGAAGAGTGATTCGGTTAAACTCGAACAACCTCCAAATTGGACGGTTTGACCTCTGAATAGGGGTTTCTTTGAAAGCCAAACTGCTTTGCATGGAAATTATGGCCACTGACTTAGAGATTGCAAGGAAGGCTGAATTGGAACCTATTGAAGCGATTGCATGGAAACTTGGTATTCCTTCAAGCGACTTGATTACCTATGGATCGAGTATGGCCAAGATATCCTGGGATGGAATGAAGCAACGCTTCTCATCGTCCAAAGGTAACCTCATCTTGGTTACATCAGTCAATCCTACACCGTTTGGAGAAGGAAAGACTGTAACAACCATCGGACTTACTCAAGCGCTCTGCCGAATTGGGAAGAATGCAACATGTGTTATTCGGGAACCATCCATGGGGCCTGTCTTTGGAATCAAAGGAGGAGCTGCTGGTGGAGGAAATTCACAAGTACTTCCGATGGAAGAAATCAATCTCCATTTTACAGGAGATCTCCACGCAGTGACTTCAGCACACAACCTTCTCTCTTCACTAATTGATAATCATATCAAACATGGTAATGCCACAAAGATTGACACGAATAGAGTCTTTTGGCCAAGAGTTGTTGATCTCAACGACCGTTCCCTCAGAGATGTCGTAATAGGCTTGGGCGGTCCTGCAAATGGAAACGTTCGTCAAGACCGTTTCGATATTACAGCCGCTTCAGAGATTATGGCTATTCTTGTTCTTGCTAAGGATTACAGCGATCTTCGCCACCGCTTGGGAGAGATTGTTATTGCTCAATCAACTGAAGGCAATCCGATTAAGGCAGAACATATCGAAGCTGCAGGTTCAATGGCTCTCCTTCTACGTAATGCATTCTTGCCGAACCTTGTACAAACATTGGAAGGAAATCCTGCGTTTATTCATGGAGGCCCATTTGCAAATATTGCCCATGGAAATTCATCAATCGTAGCAGATAGAATCGCTCTGTCATGTGCAGATTATGTCGTTACTGAAGCTGGATTCGGCAGTGACATGGGTGCTGAGAAATTCATGCACATCAAAGCAGAAACCTCGGGTAAAGCACCTGACTGCGTTGTAATGAATGTTACAGTTCGTTCAATGAAACTCCACGGTAAAGCCTTTGGAGAGCGCGGTGGATATAGACCTTCGAAAGATGAACTCGAAACTGAGAATGTTACGGCTGTTGTGGCTGGAGCTACATCGAATCTTGATAAACACATCAAGAATATGCTCCGATTTGGAGTACCAGTTGTGGTCTCCATTAATCGATTTACAAGTGATACAGATGCTGAACTTGAGGCGATTGAGGAAGCTGCACGAGCAAGTGGTGCAAGTAGTGTTTGTCGAACAGAAGTTCACTCGAAAGGGGGAGAAGGGGGAGAAGCACTTGCGAATGTGGTCGTAGATTCAATACACGATCACGTCGCTGCCGGTAGACCATTTTTACCTCTTGTTGGCCCTAATGATTCTATCGAAAAGAAAGTCGAATCAATTGCAACACGGATGTATGGAGCATCGAGCGTAAATATCGAAGCACCTGCTTTACGACAACTCAAAAAGATTCAAGAATGGGGATATGGAAATCTTCCTGTTTGCATGGCTAAGACTCAATATTCTTTTTCACATGACGCCGGTATGCTTGGCGCCCCATCAGGCTTTGAGTTGCCAGTTCGAGAATTTAGACTAAATGCAGGAGCAGGTTTTGTTGTTGCAATTCTTGGTTCCATGATGACCATGCCAGGATTACCAAAACGACCTGCTGCAAATGACATGGACATGGACGAAGATGGTCATCTCGTTGGTGTCTTTGGGTGATCATGAATGCAGTTGCTGAACCAAAGCGAGGAGCATTGGAAACTTCGGATTGATTCTGAGGATGACTTATGGGTACTTGCTCGCTTTGCAATATCTGGTCGGAGTTTGGCTATGCTTGGTGAACGAAGAGATACGACTACCGCGGAATCGGGTGATCGTGCAAAAGCGGCTGAAAGAAAGAAGATGTGGATACAACTCAGAATTCTTACAACAGAGTATAAGACGTACTCCAATATTTTACGAGTTCATGGAACGATTGAACAAGCACCAGTGGACATAGGATCTCATCATACACACCTTGTAGAAGTCGGTGATGAACTAGAAATTCATTCGTCAAGGGGATTCCCAGAGTATGATAGACTCCTACTGACTGAAACAATGACTACAGACAAGAAGAGCAATGTTTCTATCATCGTTGTTGAAAACGATGAGAT
>DAKQ01000033.1:20028-23375 GCA_002496635.1 Euryarchaeota archaeon UBA82
GGCGGCAAACGTGGTGATGTTCGAACGAGTGAAACTGTTGCTAAATCTTTTCAACAGCAAGTCGCTAAGGAGATACTTGCTGCAACATCAACCAAGTTACCTATGATTCTATGCGGACCAGGTCATGCAAGAGAACGACTACGTAACGTGATACTATCCCAAGACTCTCAACGTACAATTCGGCTCGTTTCTACAGCCATGGCTGGGCGTTCTGGTGCGAATGAAATTATTCGTGATGGACTAGCTGATGAATTACTCTCAGAACATGCAATTAGTAAAGAAATCAAGTTGTTGGAAGAAGTTTGGTTACGTCTCAGTAAGAATGGAGCAGTGGCCTATGGAGAGAACGAATTATCAAGGGCAATGAATGAAGGTGCGATTGAAACATTACTCGTTTCAGCAGATAAGATTCGTGACCCAGAAGCAATGATTGAAGGAACTCCCGTTTCTAAGTGGGTCGAAGCGATTAGTGACATAGGAGCTGAATTAGTGCAGTGTTCATCAGATCATGATTCAGGTGAACAACTCAATAACATGGGCGGAATCATCGCATTGCTAAGATATAAGTTGGTTTGAATATGAAGATCCTTCACTTTTCGGAGTTAAGCGGTAATCTACGAGAGGAGATGAGTGGAGCACGTTGGCTACTGATGTCAAGTCAGGATTTACAATACGCTACTGGAGCGTTAATGTTTGCTGAATTGGATGGAATTCTCATAGGAGTAGACCATAGAGGCGAGGAAATAACACCTGGTCTATGGCAGAGAGCAGTTCACTTAATACTGATTTCCGAACAAATTAACGCAGATGAATTCGCAAGAAAAAGTGGAATCACAAAGGTCATTGCAGATGCTGATGCTAGCCTTGAAGATTACATCTGGTAATGGGTCCGGAGGGAATTGAACCCTCGATCTTCGCCTTGTAAGGGCGACGTCATAAACCCCTAGACCACAGACCCAACCTTCCGTGGAGAGAGATGTATTTGAAACAAGAGGTATCCAATAACCTCAAATTAGATGTCAAACCGCGTTTAGACAATGGACGAGGAAGCACAGGCTGCTGCGGCAAGACTAGTTCGCCGACTCAAAGGTGGCTACACAGTCACTATTGCGGAATCTTGCACAGGAGGATTACTCGCAAGTACACTTACAGATATTGCTGGTGCAAGTGCATGGTTTAACCAATCATGGGTCACTTATTCCTACGAAGCTAAAATACAGGAATTAGATGTGAGTCGTGAACTTTTGGAAAAGAAAGGCGCAGTATCTGCCGAGGTCGCAATTCAAATGGCACAAGGTGCGCTTGCTCGTGCAAATGCAGATATTGCAATTTCCATAACTGGAATTGCGGGCCCTGGTAATGAAGGTGGCAAGAAGAAAGTTGGCTGTGTTTACGTCGGTATAGCATCACGAACATGGGCCATTGCTGAAGCGACTCAGATTGGTGGAAATCGCCAAGAAAACAAAGAAGGATTTGTCCACTTCGCATTACTTACTGCCATTAGACATTGGGATCAAGCGATGGAATTAGCAGAATCAAACAGATTGAAAGATATCGAAGAACGTGAAGCAAGAGCCCGAGAGGAAGCTCTTGCAGAAATTGAGCGTAACAAACGAGCCGCTGCTGCTGCACAAGAAACTGCTTGGCAATCTCAAACTTGGTCAGATGACAAACAGAACGGAAATGGCGAAGGAATTGACGTTACCTGGAATGAAGATTCTCAAGAAGATTGAACGTCAACCCTTTTGGAGGGTCGACCCCCCTATGCAAATATGTCTGCGGAGTGGGGGTCGATTTCGCAGGAATTGATGAGTAAAGGAATGCTTGTAACTGCAGGTGTGAAAGAAACATTGCTCACACATCCTCGGCCTTTTGAAGTCCTCAAGCAGGGTGAAAAAATTGGTTTCCAACGAGGTATGCTTACAGGTTCAATTCTTGATCAGATGATTGCAGAATACGAAAAACAGAAGCCAACCACTGAAAAAATGGCTCAACCAATCGGTCGAACAATTGCACCAATAAAAGAACCTGAGCCAGTAAAAATTCAATACAGAAACAATCTCCCTGACTGGAAAGAACAAGACTTTTCTGGATTGGCAACCGATGTGGACCTCGATATTTTTGTTCATTACGACATAACAGGAAACAGTACTACTGAAGGAAAGATGGGGGATATTCAAGCATGCTTCAATGACCGTTTAGACAGCATACGTAAGATGATTATCACAAATTCTCGATTACCAAGAAAGCCACAGGAAATTGGTAGATTAAATATTGAATATCGACGCTATCAAGGATATGAAAATTTAGCAGTTGCCATAGGATTGGTGAATGAACCTAGACATACCAAAAATGGCCATCTAATGTTTGGCTTGGAAGATGAAACAGGCGAAATGAATTGTTTACTAACAATACGGCAAGGGGATGATCGGGATCGTATGCATGAACAAATCGTAGAGGCAGGACTAATGCCAGACGATGTATTAGGAGTAAGTGGGTCATTTTCTCAGACAGGTGACATCTTTTATGTTGATGATTTATTTTTCCCTATGAAGGATAAACATGAGAAAGCGAGTGCAGATTTCGGAGTGAGTGTAGCATTCCTATCTGACATCCATGTTGGATCAAAGACATTTTTGGAAGCGCAATGGCATAAAATGGTTCGATGGTTTAACACCGATCCGTTAGCGAAGACGATCAAATATCTTGTTTTGAGTGGAGATTGTGTTGACGGGGTTGGCATCTACCCTGGCCAAGATAAAGAACTCGCAATCCCTGATCTATTTGGACAATACTCTGAATTTGCACGATTGCTTGAACTTCTACCCGATTGGGTTGAGTGCATCATGCTCCCTGGAAATCACGATGCTGTCAGACCGGCTGAACCTCAACCAACTTTTGAGAAGGATATTCAACAAGATTACAACAAAACAACTTTTGTTGGCAATCCATGTGACTTTTCACTCCATGATGTACGACTTCTTTCCTACCATGGGAAATCGATTGATGATTTCGTTGCTGGTCTCCGTACTGTTACATATTCAGAACCAGTAGAGGCTATGCGCCAGATGCTAAGAAGAAGACATTTAGCTCCTCAATGGGGGGGTAAGACGCCATTATCTCCAGAACTTGAAGACGGCCTTGTCATTAGGGAAGTACCAGATATTTTCGTAACAGGACACGTGCATGGGCATGAGTGTATGGATTTCAGGGGAACGACTCTCGTTTGTTCCTCAACATGGCAAGATCAAACATCTTATCAGAAGATGCTTGGATTCCAACCGAAACCTTGTATGTTAACAGTCATAAACCTGCAATCACATAAATCCACATCAATTCCCTTCGCT
>DAKQ01000172.1:0-3302 GCA_002496635.1 Euryarchaeota archaeon UBA82
CCACATATTTGCATGAACCAGGAATCAGCAAGTGTGTTTCCGTAGCCATAACATTTTGATAAATCATGGCCGTTTTCTTTAGCATCTAATTCCACCACGGGAACTTTTCCTTTACGTCTCGGAACAGACCAACCTCGTTCGGAACCAGAAAGAATTCCATTACGGTCGCTTGGCCCACAGCCATAGACTTCATCCATTCCCAATATTCGACCCATAGCTTCGGCCATCGGGGCTACAGTGGCAGTTACCAGCACAAGTCTGTGACCTTGTTGGCGATGCCAAGCAACCTTTTCCCATGCTTGTTGAGAGATTTTAGGCTCGAGCAATGTAGAAGCAATTTCATCGGAATACTTCTCCAATACCGACCAAGAAGCGAGGGAGAGGTGCCCTCGGTTTCGTAAGGCGTCATACGGGGATTTGCCAGTCAGAAGCCCGAAAACAGTTCCAAGCGTCCATGCAACCGTAGCATAAGGTATGCGCCAAGGACGCCTTTTTGCAAGCACTCCTGTCAACGTTTTTTCGCTTGAAGCGGTGAGTAATGTTCCGTCGAGATCGAAGTATGCAGCAACCTGTTGCTCTTCGCTCATGTACATAGCAAGAAGCGAAGCCTCATGAGTTCGTCGGTGACTCTTCTTTGAGTGATGATGTTTCATGCGGTTGTATCGTCGTTTTCCTCAAGCGTCGTTTACGGTTATGAAAGAAATGGGGGCATCCCTACTCAAATGAAACAGGCTGGGTGGTTTTCCAGTTCGCCGTTGCAAGTTTCTTGGCTTTACCATCCGCAATGATTGGAGCGATTTTATTCAGGCGGCCGTGCATGCCGTGAACTTGGAATTTAACGCGGAGTTCCGCGGTGAGAGATGCTTGGAGCGCCTGCATTTGATCATCATCGAGATCAACAGAAGCAAGTGTTTCTCCAGAGGTTTGGGAGAGGATCGTAAGCGTCTTATCCTTACAGGACATTGCTGGTCTGAAGTCCATGTCGTCTGGATGATGCATCCAAACAGACAGATCCAAAGACAGCGTGTCTCGTATGTTTACTCGACTGATTTCAACAGATTCAACCATGCCACTCAACCCTTCCTGTCAACAGTCCTTCAAACTCTTTTCGTCTTAGCCTACTCGAAGGCGATTTCTGTAATTACCGGTTCTTGTATTGTGATTTTTATTGTCAGTGACCAGTCATTGCCCGGATCTGGATCTGGGAGAATTTCAATAGCAGAGTCTGGATTAGATTGGAGTGCTTGTACGAGGAGAACCCACGGGGATTGCCCAAAAGCGGCTCCTGGTTCACTGAGTAACATCTCAATCACCATTTCAATACTATCCGAATCATAGATCCCCTCCCCGCCAACAGGATTGAGTTTGTCCTCAGAAAGCGTAGCTTTTGCGTTCTCATTAGCCGTTATGTTTCCGCCTTCAGTATCGGCTTTCTCTTGATAATTATCTTCTGGGACAGTTACTACAAGCGTGAAATTATCGTACGGCTGGACAAGGTCGTTTTCTAATTCAAGAATTGCTTCATATGAAATGATTCGACCCGAAGCCCCCGGCGTTATTTCTTGACTCCATTCCTCACCTTCTGCAAGATAATCCGACCATGATTGTTCGATGACCTTCTGTTGCCAGACGACGCTGAAACGGCGAGACGATACATTGAGTTCAAACACTTCTGTTAGGACTCCTTGTTGACCATCATCGATGGTTACCGAACCGAGATATATGCCGCTCTTATTGGTTGGAAGTAACACTTGATTGTCGGTGGAATCTACATCGTTCCTGCCATCGCCATCGCCATCTGAATCAACTCCCCAATCAAGATCCCAAGAAAAGAACAAATCGTTGCCTTCTGGATCTGCTGAAGCCGAAGCATCGAGAAGAATTGAATCGCCCGCTCTTGGATTTTCGGGATATTTTAGATCTATTACCGGGGCTCCATTAACAACAACAACAGCTGATGTGTCATCAACTCCCCCTTGATCATTTTCAACTGTCAGAGTTACCGTATATGCGCCGAACATCTCGTAGGTGTGAGAAGTGAAGCCAGTCACAGTCTCGCGTTTTTCTCCATCTCCGAAATCCCATCGATACTCGGTAATGATGCCTTCAACCGCATCAGATTCTCTCGCATCGAAGGTCACCATTTCGCCTTCTTGGATGAGAAGCGGATATGCTTCCATCGTCGCTCTTGGTTCAGCCGCTGTATCGAGTAAACCTGTACAACCAGCAAAGGAAAATGATATCATGAGAAGGACTAATCCTAGTCCTTTCATTCGCCCACTCCGCCCTTGCATAATCTCCGTTCAACCTAATCCTATATCTAACCATGTTGTATTGCCCTACTCAGGAATGGGCGTTTTGGGCGTCTTCAAATCAGCCGAAATCAATCAAAAGAAATCTCTTCAGGTAGATCTCCAATAATCCTAGCTGCATTGAGATGGTCGCCTAATTCTTCGATTGAATCATGCGTGACAACGTTTTTTTCAGAAAAACTTTCCATTTCTTCATCTTCAAGAACGTCCTCAATAGATGCATCTGACTCGTCATAGTCTGGCGCAGGATGGATATCGGCCGGAAGTATGTTTTCTTCTTCATCTTCAAGAATCGATTCGATTGATTCAACCTTTTCTACTACGTCAACATCGTATTGTTTCTTCAAAACCTCGAGTACTTCTTCTTCTGATTCCTCAAAACTTACGTCTGTTGTTTTATCTTCATTCTTCTTTGTAAAGAACCGCCGAAAGAATCCCATGATGAGTATTGGAAGCCCCTTCTTCATTGCCTTTTCTAATCTTGCTGCCCAAAGCGATAGTTCTTCAATCGTGGCGTTCAGCCCGAACTATGGAACTCCTTAATGGCGAACGAGTTCTTGCATTTGATTTGGAAACCACGGGGATTAGTACCTCTCGCGATCGAATTGTTCAGTTAGCGCTTATTGGCTCGGATTCTGATGGTTCGGAGCTCTCCTATGATCGATTAGTGAATCCAAGACGTTCGATTCCCTATGAAGCCCAACGTGTTCATGGAATTTCAGATTCTGACGTTAGAGGAGAGCCCGATTTTTCTGTCATCGCTGATGAAGTGGCTGCACTGATACAAGGTAGCGTACTTGTTGGTCATAACGTCAGGAAATTTGACATGCCCCTGCTCCGAAATGAGTTCCTGAGAATAGGAGCGCTTCCTCCAGAACCAAAGGCTATTTTGGATACACTTGAGATGGTTCGCAGACTAAAATTGCCTAGGCCGCATCGATTGGGTTCACAATGTGCTCGTCACGGTATTTCTCTTGAAAATGCCCACAC
>DAKQ01000172.1:3673-6335 GCA_002496635.1 Euryarchaeota archaeon UBA82
ATTTTCGCAAATCATTACTTGAGGTTGAACAGTGGTGTGCAACTGGTTCTACAGCATCGCCACAATCCGATTTAGGTCGGCAACTGGATGATCTCGAACTTGTCGACCCGAATGGAATGATACGACGCGATGGAGAGCACATGGTCCTCGCAGTTGGACGGCATCGTGGACGACATCTGAAAGAATTGCTCGAACTGGATGTTGGATATCTCCATTGGCTCATTTCTCCAAATGGTATCGATGATCAATCTGCTTCTGATGAGATTAAAGAATATCTCGGGCTTGGCTCAACATCCTGAATCTGGAATAGGCGCCCATGGTAAAACATCGCACCAAGGACCGACCCTCCATACATCACGATTCATCATTGCGCTGCCGATGAAAATTGGGCCTTCATGTCCATCATCAAGCAGTTTTTCAAGGACATCTTTTCCTCTCCCATCGAATTGAACACTTCGCTTATCGCCGTTTGGTTCAACCTCTCCTTGATCGCCCTTAGGCGTGCACGACTCTACAATCGCAATCCCTTGAGCAGGTTTGTATTGATGAATCAAAATCACTCCGTCAGCAAAATCTCCTTTGTGAAGACTTCCGCTTTCATGTCTCCATTTCAACCAATGTGGACACCATGCTTTCCAATCACAGAAACCGCCGCAGGAAGATTGCCCTGGTGTTGGTTCAAGTGGCTCTTCTGTAATCTGAGTTGCTTTCCAAGCAGCCAATGCATCCTCAAGGACATTCTCTCCTTTAGCGACCCATTTTGAAGTGGTACTGGTGTACCATCCTTCTGCTCGGACAGGCGGAGGATTTGGATTATTCGAAAGAAGAATATCCCTGTACATTCGGAGTTGTCTGTTCACTTCTGGCTTGAGTGAACCAACTGGAGATTTACCTGTTTTTAGATCTGCAACGAGCCACCCTGCAAGTTTTCCTTCTTTGTCAATGTCTGCTAGAAGAAGGTCGAGTCGGCCCATAAGGTGCCCGTCCTTTGTCACTAATTCTCCTTCAACTGCAATGACAAGAGACTGTATCTTTTTCCATAATGCAACCGTGATTCTTTCGAAAGAGAGGCCTGCGATTCCAACATGATCTAACAGCATATTTACGGCTCCAGCCTGCTGTTTTCTGGCTTCCTTGTACTTGTCTTCTTTCCAATTCGGATGGCGGGGTGTTTCATGGAAAATTTGTTTTTCTTCTTCCCAGCGTTTTCGAAGAATCTCTTCCGCTTTTTGTGGAAGCCAGTTTGATTCTGAAAGTTCCCGCCCATCGATATCGATTTGTAGAAGATCCTCGATAGAGGCGTGGACAGCTGTACCAAGAGATGCTGCCATCCCTGCTTTGCGGGGCAACCCTTGTCGACTAAGCCAATACATACGCGGACACGTCTCGTAACGATTCCATGCCGAAGGAGAGAGTCTGTGCTGCCGTTCTTCGACCATGCCTTGCGGTGAGCATCGTGGGACATCAAACCTACGCTCGAAGCCGAAAGTGTTGAATGCCTCCGCCTCGAGGTTTGTACATGGAAGGAACAATGGTAAAGATACGATCTGATGTGATTACAGAAGAAGCATTAGTCATCACTTGTTTTCCAAGTGTAGGAATGGTTTCAAGCATCGTTGGTCATTTCCTTATTGACAATTTAGAATTGGAATTTGTTGGTGGCGTGGTTGACCCTCGGCTGCCTCCATTAACACTCGTGACAGACGGAAAACCAATGCCAATCATTCGTGCTTATGCTGGAAAACCAGAGTGTAGCATCGATGGATGCGACAAAATTATTCTTCTCATGAGTGAATTGGTCATTCCAAGCCCATTGGTTCACGACATTGTTTGGGCCTTGTATGATTGGTCTAAGGGCTCCAAGATTCGAATGGGGATTCTTGTTGATGCTTTCTCAAAGGAAGGTTTGACTGGAAACAATGGAATTGAAGAGCCAACTGTTGAATACGACGATACGCCAGAAACAGATCTCATAGGGATTGGAGCAACAGATAACGTTGTCTCCATGCTTGGAGATCTAGGAGTCCCGATGTTATCAAACGGAGTCATTCGTGGCGTGAATGGCGTCTTGCTCAGTGAAGCACGACGACGTTCAATCGATGTCATGAGTATCATGGTCGAAGCAGATCCTCGGTTCCCTGATGCAAGAGCGGCAGCAACATTGGTCAAGAAACTCAACTCTATCCTTCCAACGATTCATCTCGATGATGAACCACTTCTTGAAGAAGCAAAATTGCTTGAGGAGCAGTTGAAATCGCTACTCAATGCGGCAACGCCTGCAGAAAGTCCATCGCCTTCAGACATGCTTTACGGTTGAAGTCCTTCGAAGAATAAGTGCTGCAATCACAATGAGCATTACGAGAATGCTCATCCAAGACGGTAGAAGCGGGGTCGATGTCTTAATCCATGGAATGAATTCTGTTAACGAATCTCCGCGGCTGTATGTTCCGCCCAATGAGGCCGTTAGAAGCATACAACCTGTTGATGATGCACCGAGCAAATTGTGAATGTAGGATTCTACTTTTCCCATTGGTTGTTGATTTTTCCAACGCGTGAAGAGAACCCCAATTGCAAGTCCGCCACCTGCAGTGGAGAGGAGCATCTTGTTTGCTAATAGGGGGGATGTGTGTGCTCCTGCTGGAGATGCACCTAAGCCGGAAAG
>DAKQ01000078.1 GCA_002496635.1 Euryarchaeota archaeon UBA82
TGGCCGTTTTCTCCGATTAGAATCGATGAAACAAACGCGCCACCGACAGCAACTGTGTTGTTGGCCAATGGTACAATGTCATTGATCCAGTCTTCATTAAACCCACCAACCGACATCACCCAACCCAATGTTGCGTTTCCTTCCTCAGTTGAAGAAACGATTTCTGAATCTTTCAATTCAAAGGGTTCTGGAACGAATACAGTCGCTAAAAGAAGTAGAATTAGGACAGATATTGGTCTAAGCATGATTATCTGAGACACTGCCACTTCATCAATTTGTTGCGACTCTGGTTCAACAAAAAACAACGATGTGTTCAAGGACGGTCGGCGTTCGTTCCCGTATATGACACAACGTCGTGGCAACAATCGACGGGGTGGAGGCAATCGCCAACAGAAGAAGCGACGCTATGGCGGTCCAAGAAAAGAAAATCTTATCCAGCAGTCTGCAAAGGATATTGAAACATTCAGAACAAAGGCCAACAAGCGATTTGATTACGAATTCATGGGCGTCCAACCAATAGGCTTCCCCGATGATATGGAAGAACCCAAGTCCTTCTCATTTGAATGGAAATGCAATCCAGTAAACCTCAGTGATGAAGAACGAATGGCAAATTATGTCGTTCGTCGAGGAGAATTTGGCTGGGTGGATGATGACCGTGTGGATGAAATCGCAGAATTTGGAAAGTCAACCTCGATTGCAGTCGAACAAGCACTCTCCTTGAGATCAGCCTTGCTCCAACAGAAAACAGTGTATGGGCACCATAGCATGAAGCGAAAAGGTGGACAGATGCTTCGGGATTACAAACAAGGAACAAGTGTTGTCGAACTCTCAAAGAAATACGATTTCCCTCCAATGAACATCTTTCGAGCAATTCTTGGCGAGAAGGGATGGTCGAAGACGAAAATCAAAGAATCGTTCAAAGCACCTTCCAGATTCTCAGAACGCGAGCGTTCTGAATTTGAAAGTGCAGAAGAGGCTGACCGCGTATCTAATGTCGACCAAAGCGAAACGCATCTTCGAGCGGATCTCTTTGAAAACATCCTAGCAGACTGGTTTGAAGCACAAGGTGTCCGATTGCGACGACAGCCTGAATTGGTCAAGGAGCAATCTGTTGACCATGGCCGTCCAAAAGTCACTCCTGATATCCTCTTCCTCGATCATGTAACCATCAATGGAGAACCTGTTGCTTGGATTGATGCTAAGCATTTCTATGGTGCAGATGTTGAATTCCAACGGAAGAAGATGAAGAAACAAATGATGCGTTACATCGACGAATGGGGGAGTGGAGCTATCGTATTCCGCCACAGTTTCTCAGAGAACCTCTTCCTACCTGGCGTCCTTATGTTGGATGCAAGTCCCTTGGATTTGACTGATCTTGATGCTCAATCTTGATTCAATCTTGATGGTTTAAGCGAAGTTAACTCCACGCCAAACCCACGTTGTTCTAATTCAGATGCTATTGTGCTGAGTGTTTCTTCAGTAAGCGGTTTCTTCAGATGGGTGGGCAAGAGAACACACGAAGTTCCAAGCATACAGAGACGTATCCGAATATCTGTTTGGAGTTGATGGGATTGAATGACTGAACGCACCGAATCCAGTAAATCTCGACGTGTTGGTTCTTCAACTATCTTGGAAGCGATTGAAAATGTTTGAGATTCTTGTAATAATTTTGGCCACACTGTTTCATCCCATGTCATTTCAGAAAGGACGTCAACAGCCTGATCGCCTGCCTTTGTAATTGTCTTTTTCCAATCAGGATGGTCGATGTATTCCGATGTATGTCTCGACCCTTCAGGTTTCCAAACGAGAAGAACTGGGGTTTGAACCCCAAAGCTTCGAGCTAAGCCGGGACTTGGAGGAGAGCCAGGTACTGTTCGTAATTCTACGCCTCCAACAAAGAGACCGAGTACATCGCCAAGACCGCCTCGATATCTTCGTTCGATGTGATGTGAAATGCGAAAGTATTGTTCGATCGATCCTTGATTGGTCATTTCAAAACATGCAAGAGCCGTTGCGCATAAGCCCGCTGCTGACATACCAAACCCTTGACTTACTGGAAGTTCTAAATCAATGGTCAGTGAATAATGACTATCTATTGGTAGAAGACGGGCATTTCGTAATTCATCAACTAGATCAACATACATCTGTGTTTGACCATCAAAGGCCTCTCCTCGACATGAAATATTCACATCCGTATTGCCTTTGCCTTTGATTTCGAGAACATCACGTTGCCAACCAGCCATTTCTTGACCTTGTTCTTCAGGTTTGGCTTGTCCATTTGGTTCAATGGTTGCAACAACACCCTTCTCAAGGCACATCCCTGCACCTCGACTTCCTTGGTTTCGAGGAAGAATTGCATCATCATGGATTGAAAACAGTAAGGTGATGTGACCACCGACACGAACTGTTGCCATAACGTGTCCACCTCATCAACAGGCATCAATATGGCGGAAAAATCCGCTGCTTGTCGGCTCAAGCGAAGGCTCGACCGAGGTCTTCGCTGATGTTCTGGAAACGGCTCTTCAATTCTTCAAGTGCAAGATTGAAGATGGTTGAACCAGGCATCGATCCATCGGATTCGAATGAGAAGATGTAACTTCCCTCGATTGGGTTGAGAACGATTGCAGCATCGAAGTCACCGTCACGTCCAGTACCTGGGCCAACTTGGTGAAGTGCTTTTTCAAGGTCAAGAACAGTTGCAATATCTGTGCACTTCTTGCTCTTGAACAACTTTGCATCGATTGGGCGACCATCAGTAGTAGAAAGTTCGAGTCCAAACAGAACTTCAGCCTTCTTTGGCTTCTTTAGTTCGGCTTCGCATAGCGGTTGGAAAGTTACTGCAGATGCAGCAGCCCACTTTGCGTGGTCTCGACCACGTCCGAGTGTTGCGAATGCAATGAATTCAAGGAATTGACCTTGGGCAAGGTATGTCAGAGGAATTGGTTGCATCTCTTCTGAGATGTCAAAAATTGGGTCTGAAACGTTGGTAAGGTCACCAGCACGAACAACTCGATAAGGTTCATCACTGTCTGATGATGGGCCTTGAACGTTGAGCGTGTAGAGAACTTGACATGTTGGGCAGCCTTTGTCTTCTTCTGCAAGGTTCATACAGGTTTCACATTCATCTGGGTACGACATACCTTCTTCAGGATGTGTTGGAATTGGAATCATTGCCAATCGGTGTGCAATTACTTCGTCAGGAAGTGCATTGACCGATTCGAAGATTTCTCCACGGTTGTTGTCTTGGTTAACTCCGAGAGTGAACATTACTTTGCTGATTGCCATCTTTGGCACGTCTGCCATAATAGCACGGCGAAGTGCGTTAACTTGTGCAGCATCTGTTCCTTCAATGAGGATCTTTATCTCGTTTCCTTTTGGCCATCCATCTACGATACTTGCCTTCATTTCAATTCCTCCGAATCAGACACGACGTCCGCGACGTCCGCCCTTTTTCTTTGTTCCATCGTGAGCGATAGGTGTTACATCCTCGATTCGAGTGATGGTCATACCTGCACGAGTGAGAGCACGAATAGCTGCTTGAGCACCTGGTCCAGTGTTGTTGGCTTTGTTGCCACCTGGCGCACGGTACTTGATGATGAGTTGAGTAAACTCTTTTTCCTTGAGTGTGTCAGCAAGACGTTCTGCAGCACGAGTAGCAGC
>DAKQ01000008.1:0-14875 GCA_002496635.1 Euryarchaeota archaeon UBA82
CGTTACTCCAAGAACACGGTATTCAAGATCGGTTCCAATTAGCAGCACTCGCAAAGCGTGAGGAAACACTCTTCAGAGATGAAAAAGAACCCATTATCCTCGATCGAAGAGGAAGGGTATTCGTCCATGCCCGAGATGAGGCACATCGTTTTGTCAACACATTCCACAGAAAAAGAAGGAAAAAATCACGCTTGGGTGACCCATTAGAAAACGTCCTCGGCCTGGGAGCAAAGAAATTACAGACCCTCATTCGTCATTTCGGAGGACGGCAAGGTATCAGCAATGCAAGTATTGACGAACTCAAGACTGTTCCAGGAATTGGCTCATCACTTGCTAACAGAATCCACGAAGTTTTGCATCGTTAATTGAATTCGTCATTATGCATGGCTTCGAAAGGATCGATTCCCTCTTCATAACCACCGACTTGTCGATCAACTAGGCCAGCCATCTGAGCGAAATCAGATTCTGATAAGCCCATCTTCTGTGCTTTGAGTAGAGAATTCTTTGATTCGCGTGCAGCTCTCTTCTTTCGCTTCTTCTTACGACGTCTACGGATGAGGAGGATCAATAGAATTAACACAACGGCTGGATATGCCCAGAATTGACCTAGAAGATACATCCAAGTCACTTGCAATCGGATGGTAACTTCATCATCGAGACCGTCTGGAGGAATCGTATAGGTAATCACCTGGCGCCCATCTTCCATAGAGAGAACCATATTGCCCTGCGTTGATGTTGCTTCAATAGCCTTGATTCCCTTTGGTAGTGTGAAACTCACTGGGCCTGACAAATCCAATTCAGTTTCTTCATGCATTGTCGTATCCCACGAACCAGTCGAGAAGGTCAAAGCCTCACCATCTTCGGGAGGGAAGGTTATACCATCTGTTGAAACTATGCTGTTTGAGAACATCGTCGAGATGCTATCGATCATCGAAACCATTGGAGATAGGAATGGCGAGCGTATTGAATCTTCAGTGAGTAATGAGAATGTCAACAAATCCAAATCTCCTGAGAAAAGATCACCCCATGGGCTCGAGATCGCGAGAGTATACCTCACCTTTGGAATCTTAATCGAAACGCTCAGAGGAATCTCATCACCCACTATTGGCCCAGGTTCGCCAAGTCCAGCAAGACTGGTTTCAATCTCAAAATCACCAATATCGACTTCGTTAAATGGTGAATCTTCAAATTCGGTGAGTTCCTTTGAAATTATCTGTATTTCATTGGTTAATTTGACACCAACATCTGTTCCAAAATCCATCAAACCTTCTGAAGTGAGATTAAACTCTATGAGTCTGTCCTCATCGCAATCATCCTCTGAAGAATCAGGATCAAGACATTGTCGAATAACCTTCGGATCATCTGTCCTACCCATTATATCGCCCATTAATCGAACCAAGTCACTTGGAATAACATCCATTCTTATCGTGGTATCATCATTAACATCGTAGTACCCTTGTGGCAAAGCAACTCGGTGAACAACAGCACTGGCTTCGAGACCAAACTCAACAGATACGGATTTGGTCCACTCGTTAACATCGAACGTATCAAAATCAATTTCAAGTGAAGTTGATACACACGTTTTCTGGGTCTGGACACAAATGACATCCCCTTCTGCATTGTAAATTGGATGATTGTATGTGTAAGGTGAAGGGCCTGCAATTGAAATTTCATTGCGATTATCACCCTCGAGAGAATGTTGGAGGATAATTCGATCCTCACCGTCTATGGTTTCAATCCAACTCGGTAAAATTAACTCCAAAGTAATCTCCGTTGGAGGTAAATCTGATGGAATCATACTTTCAAGGAAATCGGTATTCAGAACAGTTTCTAGAGAAAGACCAGCATCCATTACACGGCGTAAATCCTCTTCTGTAATGCTGTTAATTTGTGTTGAGAATTGTGTTTCAGGGATGTTGTCTTGGATGATATCAAGTAAACCGAGATTGAAAGTATTACTTGTTGAACGGAGATAAATCGGATGATTATATCCCATTGCAGAAGGGCCCTGAATACAGTATGAGAGAGTTGTTGGAGGCGTCACTGTTTCTGAACAACCTGTTGAGTGCGTGTAATTCAGTCCACCTGCTGCGCCTTGTATTCCATCTGCTACGGAATCACTTACCCACGTTAATTGACTCATCTCTATATTCTGATTTCCTGGTATAGAATCAGAAAAGGCATCTCCAATTGAATCAACAGGGAATTGATCAGTAAAGTCATCTAATGGAGCAATTCCATTTTCATATGCAAGACGAATCCCATCGGAAGTAATCTGAGGGATTGTAGCAAGTTCTGACAACTCGACAAGAGATATCCCCCAGTCCGTCATCGTATTTTGATCCAGATATTTCAGTCCAGCAATGAAGTCGATTTGGACGGCTTGTTCATTGAATAAGTCAACTTTGAGATAAAGAGAAATTGCTTCATCATTTGGATCGAGTTCAACCACTTGGGTTGTTGATGAGTTACGATAAGCCATGGTAAGGCTCACAGTTTGATCGATACGAGAATCACCTACTCCTGCTTGGAGATTATCGACGGTCCACACGCCTGCAAAGTAGGCAGGAGGGCCTGGTTCAGCAGTCACGGTACCATTGCTATCAACACCAATAATGGTTGCATAATCTGGTGGATTAATCGAGAAGGTTGAAGCATGACCTGGTTCAGCAAAAACGTCGAACTTTGTTGTTAATTCAGAACCCATAATCAACAGGCCTTGGTATGCTCGTTCCAAGTCTAAATCTGTATTCTCAAGGAGGTTGAATGTGCTTGTTGACAAACTAATATCTGCTATAGTCGAGAAACACAATGGTGGGTCAAAGACGTTGTTTTGACTTGCCCCTTCAGCTCCATGTACCGAGTCAATTGATGCATCGGTCGTACAAGGAATTGTTGTACCTCCTTCTGTATAGGAGGTATCATACTGCGTGTTAATGCCATTTACAGTTCCAAACCCTGATGCGAGTAAATCTTGAATCGTACTCTGGACTTCTCCAAGCATTCGATCGCCAACAGTCCCAGAACCATCATCATAAGCAAAGTAACTACGAATCATGTCTGCTGGAATTCCATCGTTTACGTCCAAACCATCGTTCGCAAGTGCTGTTTGTATAAGTGGGTCATCTAGACCAACTTTACTTCTATCAAATTCTCGAATCGCCCAACTCAACGAAAGTGTAATTCTGGAAGTATCCTCCAAATCGAAGTCATAGGTTCCTCGAATCCAATCTTGTTGATGTGGCGTCCCATCGTCATTCGAATCGTAATCATCACACTCGCTCATTCCCGCACCATCGCATGCGGCCATGCCATCAGCAGAGACGAGGGGTGCTAGGATTGGTATCACGAAAAACAGTGTTAGACAGAGACTGAAAAGACGTAATTTCCCAACATTCTCGGCTTCCATGATACCTCTACAATCCGAAGTCCTTCAAAGGACTTCCCCATAGGAGTGGTCAGTGGCGTGGTTATGGACGAACTTGTTGCAGTCATTGTCCCGATACAGTTTGGAGAGCAGATGTATGAACATCTGCGTCGCACAAAGGCATTGAACAAGAAGTACACGCCTGTACGAGTCAATGAAGAACTTGCTCTTCCAATTTATTCCACAACTCCTCCAGATTTCTCAACTGATATTCCTTACAGAATTGAGAAGATAATGTTTGAACATTCGTCCCCGTCATTAAATCCTCATCAGCAAATTGAGGCGGTGGTTCGAAGGTATATTTCGACAGACATGGAGCATATTATAGAATTGATTCCTACAAAATGGGAGCGGTTAGATGATCTTATTCTCTTTCCTAAAGAGGCGTTTACTCAACCAATTTGGGACGAAATAATTGAAGATACATTTGACTTCTTTACACAGATTGCAGACGTATTACAAGTACGAAGGATTGGGCGACAACATCCTATTGCAAACGATACAATCCGCTCCTCTCAAATGGAATTATTGCTTGGAGATTCTGGTTGGGTCGAAGTAAAAGACAATGGCCTATACTACGGATTTGATGCATGCAAAGTGATGTACTCCTCTGGTAATGTTACAGAACGTCATCGAATGGGGTCTCTGGATGTTAAGGAAGAAATCATTGTTGATGCCTTTGCAGGTATTGGTTACTATTCTCTTCCGTTACTTGTCCATGGAAAAGCCGCCCATGTTCACGCTTGTGAACTAAACCCTGAGAGCATCAAAGCCTTGCAATGGGCTGCTCAAAAGAATGAGGTCACACAATCGATCACAATCCACAAGGGAGATAATCAAAACACACTACCGGCATTAAACAGAGTTGCGGATCGAGTTCTATTGGGTTTGCTTCCTAGTTCTGAAGCAGCATGGAAGCTTGCGGTTTTAGCACTCAAAGAGCAAGGTGGAAGCATGCATATTCACATGAATGTTGAAGAAGAACACATCGAAAAGTGGACAAAAGATACAATCCAAACCTGCTTGAATTATGCTCGCAAAGATGATCGTGATTGGTACTGCAGCCATCAGCATCTCGAGAAGGTCAAATGGTATGCACCGCGAGTACGTCATGTTGTACTTGATGTTTCATTTTCATCGAGTAATTCTGCATCATAAACCTTAACGTCCACTGACTCAACTTTTTGACTCGAAACAAACATCATCACACCACCAATTCCTACAGCAATAGCGACTAAGATAAGAACCAGAAGTCCTGTTGAAACACCTCCATCTTCGCCTCCATCGACTCCTTGGCCACTTAATTCCCCATCTGGGTCGGCAACTCCGATCATCTCGATTTTATTGATCCGTGCTTCATAGACAGGGCGCCCTGCGGCTGATGCTGGGTTCTCGAGGATTTCACAACCTGCTGGAGCATCGTTTGTTGGAGTGCATGCTATTGCTCGCACGTGGCTCATTCCTTGGCGAACAATACCAAATGTTGCATATCCTCCATCATCTCTGTTTTCAGGATCAAGCCCATGAGCCTCTGTTTCAGCGATGTACCATTGTGAATCAGCGGAGTCTTCGTCCGCACCTCGAGCCATTCCAATCGCTCCATCGACATGACTTAGGTTCTCATCGTGTTCAAGTGGGATCGTCTCACCAGTACCACCAGAACCGCAATTCAGATTTGTAGCGGGATAAACGATGACCGTTGTGCATTCAGGATCTCCTGATTGAGTGACGAAATCGTTAATCACTCGATGAAAGAATATTCCATCATACAATCCGTCTTCAACATGTTCGACCATATTTGCAACTGTTATCGGAGCCCATTGAGGAAACAATTCAATGATAATTTCCCCAGTTACTTCGTCTGCAAAGTGATCGGGTGTATATGTGACATTAATAGAAAACACGGGATCATTGTAATACGAAAATTGCATTGGAGTATCTTCAACAACTGGACCATCACTCCATGTGGTTGGATCAATTCCGTTGCTTCTCCAATCAGCCTCATCTTGAGCGGAAGTGATACCTGGCATCATTAGAAACAATGCAATCAGAACAAAGGAAGTTCTGTGCAGAGCACACTGTCGCATGTGTTAGCCATTATGTGCTAATTCATCAAACATACGTTCATTGACGCTGGTTATCGAGGCAGGACTTCAACAAATTTGCAAATTGGTGGAGTTGTTGTGAAATGTCATAGTGGTGATTCCCGACGAAGAATCCTTGTTCGTGAATCTTATTTGCAGCATTAAGCGGCCCATGGATGCTATGATTTAGATGTTCTATGACGGGATTGAGAGTGAAGTTTCCAGCTACGATCGGTCGAGTTTCGATACCGACTTCACGCAATACATCGAGTACAGGGGCACGTTCGCACCAGTCAGGCAAAACAATCGAGAAGCCGAACCATGATGACTCGCCAACCTCTCTTTGAATCATTATTTCGGGCACCTCTTTCATGAGATTTTGGAAGGTGACTGCATTCTTTCTCCTTCCTGTGATAATATCATTCACTTTTCGAAGTTGAGCTTGCCCAATGGCCCCGGACATTTCCAATGGACGTAAGTTGTATCCAGGAAGTACGAAACGGAAGGATTCCATGAATGGGTCATTTGATTTCTCAACAACATGATTCTCTTGAGGTAGATTACGCGTCCAGCCATGAGCACGTAGAGAAAGCATTACGTGGTACAATTCTTCATCATCGGTGACCGTCACGCCACCTTCCATTGTCGAGATATGGTGGCTAAAGAAGCAACTAAACGTACCAGCAAGACCGAAAGTTCCTGCTTGCTTACCATCGATTGTCGCCCCTAAAGATTCACAATTATCTTCGATAACATGCAAGTTGTTCTTGTCTGCAATCTCTAGTAGTCGATGATAATCAACAGAATTACCAAGAAGATTGACTGCAAAAATAAGTTTTGTTTTCTCTGTGATTGCTGCCTCGACTGCATCTAAATCGATGTTTAATGTCTCTTCGTTAATATCGACAAAGCGCATTGTAAGGCCATATTGATGAACTGGAAAATATGTTGTTGACCAAGACACTGCTGGCACGAGTACCTCGTCCCCTGGCTTCAAGTCAATGCCTTTAGCGTATATCATTCCTGCAACTGCAAGAAGATTCGCAGAGGAGCCTGAGTTCGACATGATGGCGTATTTTGATCCGAAAAATGATGCAAATTCCTTTTCGAACTTTTCAACTTCTGGCCCCATGCTAAACCGGTCGCTCTCAATCACACGTTGGATAGCATTGTATTCTTCATCATCCCAAGTACTGGTTGCTAATGGTAAACTCACTCTAATGCCCTCCTGAGATAGTCATACGTGAACATCAATGCTTCTTCAAATGGAGTTTTTGGCGACCACCCGAATTCGTTCTGTTTTGAGAGTTTCAAATATCGCCGTTTTCGACCTACTGGGCGGGTCAAGTCATGCTGTAATTCACCATTATACCCGATGACTTTAGCCATATGCCGATGCATTTCATTGACGCTAACTTCGACTCCAGAGCCAACATTCATCACCTCTGGTAATTCAGAGAATTTTGAAAGTGCGAAATTCAAGAAATCGGCCAAATCTGGCGCATAAAGAAATTCTCGCTTCGCAGTACCATCCCCCCAAATTACAACCGGTGCGTTACCATTTTCTTTCGCTTGATGCATTCGATGAAGAATCGCAGGTAACATATGTCCTGTTTCCAGCGAGAAATTGTCGAAAGGACCGAATAAATTGCATGGATGTATCGTTTTGAATGAGGTTTTATGTTGCTCATTTGCCATCACACATGCTCTGTATACCACGTATTTGGATAAAGCATATCCTTCGATTGGTCCTTCAAAACCACCACTACCAAGGGATTCCTCACACAACGGTTGAGGAGCATCATTCGGATAGACTGTGGCACTTCCAACATTGATCATATTCTTGATTTCGAGTTCAATACAGGCACGTATCAAATTGAGCCCCATCATTACGTTACTATCGAAAGAATGGTGTTTTGTCGTTGTATTGGAAGCAATACCTGAAACATAAGCAGCGCAATGAATAACCGTATCGATTTTGATTGATTTCAAATAACTCAATGTCGCCAATGAATCGGTTAAATCTAATTCATCCCGGTCAGGAGCATAGACGAAGTGGCCTGTTTCCTCAAGGATTGGGACGAGATGACGCCCCAACATTCCGGAGCCCCCTGTCACCAGAACATTGGCCATGCGTCGTGCTACTACCTCGACCTTAAATAGGAATGTCCATAGGGAAAATCAATCACTTTGGTGAAGAAGATAAGAGAGGTGATGAATTTTGAAAATCCTCATCTGCACAATCTCTCGTAACAATGCAAAGCGATTGAAGAATTGGAACCGGCAACTCAACACGTTGCTCGACAGCCTCTTAGAGAATAATTCTGTAGAACTTTCAATTTATGAAAATGATTCGACAGATGGTACCGATAGAATTCTCAAACGATATGCAGCGGAATTATCGAAACGGTGCACAACGACATTCACATCGACCAAACTCGGAACTGAACATTTGATTGGCAAGGAAGGGGTACGAGTAAAAAACATCGCTGCAGCTCGAAACAATTGTCTTGAACAAGCATCCGATCTCAATTCATTTGACAAAGTTATTTTCATTGAAACAGATGTGATTTACAATCCATCTGACGTCATGACAATGTTACACCATCCGGGAGATATTATCTCTGGATATACGACCAATGCAATGGGCGAATTTTACGATGCATGGGCAACCCGAAAAACATCGGAAGAAACCTGGTGGAACCACGGTATTCCTCAACAAGAAACCCCGGTTTGGTCAACGTTTAATGGAGTCTGTGTGTACAATTCTAAGCCATTCTGTGAAGGTGCAAGGTTTGCTGGAATAAATCCAAGAACGAATGAAATTGATTGTGATACAACTGTCATTTGTGAGGTCTTTCGCAGCATGAAATCCAGTGAAATAATCATGCTTCCGATCAATGTTCGACATCCGCCGAATACATTCAAAGAACGCCTCTATTATCTCAAACAACGTTTACTTGGAAGAGGTGCTTAATTTGAAAATTGCACTCTTTACCGTGAGTTTTAATCGACCTGATTTAATGCAGCAACTTCTTGATGGACTCAAAGAAAACATCGATGATTTGGAAGGAATAGATGTGTATCATTACATCGATGGTGGTCCAAAATCAGATCAACAAGCAATCCAAAAAATCATCCAAGATTCAGAAGTTCCATGCACTTCAGTTATTCTTCGAGAAGAGAATTATGGAGTGGGAAGAAACCTCATCGGCGCAAGACGGGATCTATTCGATGTTCACGGATATGAACGTGTCATTTTGATTGAAGACGATCTCATACCAGGACCGAACTTCATCAAGACAACACTCTCACTCGCGGAATGGGCTAAATCATACAATGATGTCGGTATGGTACAGGTTTGGAATCTTCCTCATCGAGAAATTACTGAGACTGATCTCGATATCGTTGAACCAACTCACGAACATTTCTACTCGTACTGTATTGATGTGGAAGTATGGAATGAAATCAAGGAGACAATTTACGCATATGAAAGCCAGTATTTGCAAGGAGTATCCTATGCAAACAAGGATTGGAGAGCCATTCGTAAGAAATTCATGAAACCTCGTTATTCCAAGGTTCGGTTGCTAAGGGAATCACCTACACTTCTCTCATCAGATTTTGAACATCCAGCTCCGTTTGGAAAGCGACTCAAGCGAACTGTTCCGACTGGACAAGATGCAATAACAGCACTCGCCTTGTGGGAGAAAGGATTTGTTCGCATTGCAACCCTCGCTCCACGAGCAGTCATGAAAGGTATTGATGGAGTCCACAGTACTGCTGAGGTATTCGACAAACTCGGGCTCAACAAACAGGCACAGTATGTTTGGAAACAAGAAGTACCGCTTACGTTCAGATTATTGAATAAATGAAATTGGTTCTCTTGAGGAAAATCAAAGCATCGCCATCCTCTTCAAGGTCGACCCATAGCCTCATACATGGCAGAGGACATCCTTGAGGCGGAAGTCTTCGAAGTCCCTCCAACACCAGAAATCCCTTCGGAAGTAATTATGGAAGGAAAAGCCGATCCTGCTCGTAGTCAGAATCAACTCAATATTACATTGGGAGCAACAATCGCGTTTTGCGTAGCCGTCCTCATTTTTTCGATGACATTTGGTGAAATGCTCACAACAGAAACCGAGAGTCAATCTTCTTACGAGTGGTGGGATACACCTCTTGATCAACGTCATATGATGGATTTACCAATGGACACTATGAGGGCTCAGTTACCTGAAAATGGGACGTATGAAATCCTTCCTTACACAGAACATTTCGTACCGGTTGAATTGCCAGCATCCGAACAAGATGCTGGATTCCCTGATGAAGCGAAAATGCATGTTGCTCTTTGGCTTCCAGATGTTCCAGAAGGGACAAAAGTTCCAGTCATTATGACAATTCACCCATACTATGACTTCGGTGGAGAAGGAATGCCTGGTGTTGGTGCTGATTCAAATCCAAACACAATTCCTGATGGCGGTGTTGGCAAGTGGGTCTACGACACATTTGTCCCTCACGGCTACGCGCTCGCTCAAGCAAGCACCTTTGGAACAGGACAATCAACGCACTGCCAAGATGTGAAAGGGTTAGGGGAACAAACAGGAATTCAGGCAGTTGTGGATTGGCTCGGAGTCCAAAACTGGTCAAATGGTAATGTTGGCTTGATGGGGAAATCCTATGCAGGTACAACAAACTGGGAAGCTGCTCAACAACCATCTGAACACTTGAAAACCATCGTTCCAATTTCTGGATCGATTGGTGTACAGGAAATGTTCTATCGAAATGGTTCTTCCGAAGCTCGAGCAATGGGCTATGATGCTGCCTATCAAGCCGCTACGACAGATTTGACAACAGATGATTTGCGGGTGTGTTCTGATGACTTAGTGGGGCCTCTCAATCCATGGACGACTTATGCATGGGCTGAATTTGGTGGAGGTGATTGGAGCGATTACTGGGATGAGAGACGTCACTTACCCGATGTTCTGGAAAATTATCGCGGCAGTGTCTACCTCGTTTGGGGCTTGCAGGATTGGAACGTCGATCCATATCATGCATTCCCAACCTATCAGTTAATGCGAGATGCTGGAATCAACGCGAGAGCGATTGCTGGGCAATGGGCTCACAATTATCCTGATCAACCAGATCGCCACAGTGAACTCGGTACAGGGTACGGTGGAGAGGCCTATCCAAACATGAGTCGAATGGATTGGGCTGTTGAATTGTTTGGATGGTTCCAATATTATCTGAAAGACATCGGTGATGAACCAGAGCCGATGGTGCAAATTCAAACAAATGATGGTCAATGGCACGTTGAGGAAACATGGCCTCCAGAAGACATGACATGGCTTATGCAAGAGATTGGGACTGAATGGTCCGGTGATGGAGTCGTCAATGGATTAGGTGGTTCAGTCACACTGACAAGTCCACAATACGAAGATGCATTACACATCTCTGGACTCCCAGCATTACACGTTGACGTTTCAACACAAGCATGCAATGGTGGTCAAATTTTTGCCACGATGTACGATGATACAACGAATCTTCGACTTGGCCATGCGACCATGGATATTCGCTATCGAGATGGAGGATTTGATGCGAAACCTGCAGCACCGTTTTCAGGATACACGATGTTGATGGAATTCAATCCGATGGATGTGATCGTCCCGGCAGGACATTCTCTGCGAATTGAACTTACAGAAACTGGCGAGGATTACCTTCCAGGCCCTTGTGCAACAAATCCACTTGGAGGATTATCCGTTGATGGAGGAATGATTGGCCTCCCACTAATCGACCGACCTGTCAATGATGATGCTTGGTTCCTTGCTCCTGCTTGGTGGGAACAACAACCAATTCCTGAATGACAGAATCAGTCTTCGTCTTCTTCGTAAGGTTGCCAATCGTCTTGACCCTCTTCTCGATACCACCAATAGCCATCGTCATCTTCGAACCATTCGGTTCCATTCTCGTCGATGGAATAATTTTCATCCTCTTCATCATCGTATTCCTCTTCTTCAACAACAGTTGGGTCGACGAGTCCTGATTCACTGGAGATCATTGCCTTGACGTTTTGCAGTTCATCTTCTTCATCGGTAAAAACACGATTTTCGGTGCGAATTTCAGCTTGATGATCTCCTGCTTCAATCGCCTCATCTGATTCAGCATAGAAATCATCGGTCATCCGAGCCTTGAATTCTTCAAATTCATCACGCCCAAAACTGCCTGTAAATTCCTTACCGGATGAAGACATCAAATCATCAAGATTCTTTCTTTTCCCTAGGTTAAGATCCGGTGAATCTGGCGTATCGCCTGCATAGAATGAATCCTCTTCAGCGAATTTAGGGAAAGTGCGTCCTTTCGGATCTGCTTCTTCAATCGCTTCGATGACGAGGTCATGCTCATCTTCGTCAATCTCTTCATCTTCGTAGGCAGTACCTACAACATCGACCAGTTTGTTGAGCGCACGACCAAGTTTCTTGTCATCACCCTCGTGCTCGGAGATGAGTTTCTCAACTTGCTTGAGAAGACGCTCATATGGAGTCCCGGTAAGAGCGCCGAGAAATCTTCCGAATCCCCCTCGTTTCTTCTTGGCCATGACACTTGCTTGTGCCGAGGGGCTTTCAAAGATTGTGCTTTATTGCAGTTCATTGATGAATCACCGATGCGTCGGACGTACGTGGTCGAGGCATGGTTAGTAGAGGCGATGCGTTCATACAACGCTGAATCCTATACGATGAGGCATTCCTATGCCGCACAACTTCACCTCACAGGCTCCTTATTTCGAGATCTTGTCGTATGGGCTTTGCAAGCTTTACCTGATGAGATTCTTGTCGGCTTAGATGTCAATCCTGATCGTAAGCACATCGATGAAGTTCAGAATGCATTTGAAGGAGATGAACATGTGTCAAATCTCTTTGGAGGCCAAGGCTATGTCATCAAGGAAGCTCATGTCGTCAATCGAGGAGATTCCTATTCAGTCCATCATTTACCAGAAGAATGGACAGATGATTTATTTTCAGGACAGCGTGGCTCGAGAGCAGGACGTTTTACGCATTGGTTGCACACCCACCCAAATGCTCCTGCAATCCCAAGTGGAGCCGATACGGATGCTGCTCAAGAAACAACAGGTGTCGATATGATTCTTGGCCTTCGATTTTCACCAGAAGGACCTCTACCATGGTTTGATGATGTGGATGGAACGATCAGGAGTTTAGGAAATGAACATGCTCCTAAGGCAAAATCATCCTGGTTTAGTCGCAAGGAACTACCTGTCTTGGGTGTTGCTCCAACAGGCCATTCAATCCATGACATTCAATTGATTGCATTCCATAAATCAGGATTAGGAGTCAATGTAATTCTCATCGATGAAAGTGGATATCCCTATGGATGGGACGAGAATATTCAATCAGATGCTAATGCTTCGTAAAACAATTCCAGTCGCTCTGGATTGACTCCAAGATCTCCATAGCCTAATCTGGATTCAGAATGAAGTTCTATTCGTGATGAATTGTCGTCTTCCACCGTAATCGACAGGAATACGTCGTCAGGGAAGAGCCAAAACGGAGTGTGTTCAACAAAGTGAACAAAATATTCACTCTCACTTTCTGATTCGAAGAGAACATCTCCTTCCTGTTCTTCGATGTAGTCGAGTGCGAGTGATTTCGTTGCTTCAAGAGACTGCCCTTCGAAGACAACGGTCGTGACTTCCATTCTGTGATATTCGCCTCCACCGAGATGAGCACAATTTGAACTTGAATCAGAACAGATTGGCATCTCTTCTATGGCTTCATCTGGAGCTACTACGAGGATAAATATTTGAACCAAAAACCACGGGGAAAGGAGAAGAAAGACCCCCGCTAATGCCTTTGTTAATGCATTCATCAAAAGCCCTCTACGGAATTCCGTTTGAACTCCACCCTCTTAACAAGTAGTATTGGTTCAAACATGCTTTTTCATCATCCTCATCAACAAAGGAAACCATTCCAGCAGCGATTCCAGCAGGAATTGGTTCGTTGCGAAGTCGCCATGAGAGCAGGTCTGCATCTCGGGGCTTAACACCAATCCGATTCCAATGCTCAACATTCCAAGTTCGAGCAAGATTCCATTGGTTCGATGCCCTTTGTATCAAATCATCCCATGTCGCAGTATCGCCTGTAATTGCATTCCAAGCATCGAGCATGACAGAATCTGGCGTTGCTCCTTTTGCAAAGGCACACAAGATCATAGAGTCTCGAATGACAATGCTATTTTGACTTTCAATCAGTTCGCTCATTAGATCTAAAGCGGATTCATTCGGAAGGCCTGTTGGTTCTTTGTACCCTGCTCGCATGTGAGACGCACCCACATTTGCAGTCATGTATGCCATTGCATTTCCTCGCTTCCCTCGAGGATCCCATGCAGGTAAATCAAGACCTTTGCAATGAGCTGTTAGACGAGTTGCTGGATGGCCTGTAATTTCTTCAACATGCATCGAAAAGGCAACTGCACCGGATGCGAGAACCGAGAACAAATCATCGCAACCTGGTTGGGAATGAGCAAGCATTGCGAGAGCGAGTGGGGGCAATTCAGGTATTCCAAATTGCCAAGGTACTGCATCTCCTTGCTTGTATCGACCAAACCCAAACGGTGCATGAAAATGGTCTGACCAATCTTCAGGCAGCCAATTGTGTTCAACTAATTCACAAACGATTGACAGGGCCGCGCCAGCAGAAATTGTGTCGATTCCCAACCGATTACAGGCATCATTTCCGTCCATGACATCGAGTGAACTTGTGAGACCGAGATTCGAACCAAGCATTGCTAACGTTTCGTATTCAGGTCGATCTACTCGATCGAGATGAATCGGGCGTTTTCGTTGTTTTACTCCATCGATTGTTGGGCGGTCAGCAGCCTCACATGCAATTGGGCAAGGAGCACAGCAAGCGGATTGTTTAGCATCAGGTAATGATTCGTGCCAATACTCTCCTGACAATTCATGAGCATTTAGTTCGCTACGTACTTCCACTGTTGAGGTTCCACCTCGTACCTTGAGTTGTGAGAACTCAGGAATCATTGCATTTGTAGAACTGTAATTTGCAGTAGGCATTCGCCCATTTTCTGAGGCATATATCGGGCCACGACTTGTACCGAAGGAATAGAATGGGTCTCCTGAACGCCTTCTGAGGCCCATCTCTTCACGTTGTACTTTCACTGCAGAAGTAAGACTTGCATCGCTTGCGTAACGAATGTGTTCCTTTGTAGTGGATTTTACAGTCACCGCTTTGAGTCCTTTGAATCCAAAGGCTGCTCCAGTACCTCCACGTCCAGCTGCTCTTCTCCCAGCTGTAAGAGGACTTGCAATTCGTACTCCGTTTTCACCCGCAGGACCAAT
>DAKQ01000008.1:15190-15465 GCA_002496635.1 Euryarchaeota archaeon UBA82
GAGAGGCACTCACCGAGATTGTCGAGTTTTTCCTCGACATCCCATGTCGTCATGCCTTGAAGTTCAGTCGCATCGAGTAGAGTTGCAGAGCCATCTATAATCTCAAGGCGCATCAAGGATTCACTGGCTCCAGTAATGAATAATCCATCCCAACCTGCTTGGCGAAGAACGTGCCCAATATTTCCTCCAATGTAGGTATCAATGTACAAGTCGGTAAGAGGAGAACGTGTAACAACAACGGCTCTGCCTGAAGAGCCTACTTTACTGGCCTGATA
>DAKQ01000008.1:15828-17699 GCA_002496635.1 Euryarchaeota archaeon UBA82
ATCTTCTTCGTAACTGGATGAAGCAGTGAAATCGCCTCAGAGTAGTCTGTTGTATCCCATTCGATGAGAAGACGTGTTGCAAGACCTTTACCTCCCATACTCTCCAAAAGCCATTCATGAGGAATGTCTCGTGTTTGGACTTCCTTGCTGGTCATATCGACCCAAAGCACGCGTCCAGGAAATCCGTCAAATCTCCAAGACAGTTGCATCAAATCACTTCATCCCATGATGCGCTTCCAGGAACCATCTTGATGCTCATAGATCATCGGAACACCTGTTGGAACTTCCAATCCAAGGACTTCCTCCTTCGAAAGTCCTTCAAGATGCATGATGATGCTTCGAAGAGAATTCCCATGCGCAGCAACAAACAGATTCTTTCCTGAATCATGAGCAGGTAAGAGAACGCTTTCGAGATAAGGGATTGTACGTGCAGCAGTTAATTCAAGACTCTCACCGTTTGGCGGAGGTGTGTCAAAAGAACGACGCCATATCTTGACTTGCTCAGCACCAAATTTATCACGAGTCTCTTGCTTATTCATGCCCTGAAGATCACCATACATTCGCTCATTCAATTGCCATGAAACATAGACTGGGAGTGTATTGGAATCATCTGCATCTTGATCAAGTTGAGACCATGCAACCATCTTTCCTTCGTTCTCGCTCATTTTGTCTCCAGAGTCAACGTACTGAATGACTGGAGTTTTACCACTGTTATGTTGGCTCAATGCGAGCATTGCTGTCATTTGAGCACGAATGAGCGTGGAGGTGTGGACTTCATCGATCTGAATATCTGCTAATGCACGTCCTCCAGCGAGTGCCTCATCGATTCCTGTTTGGGTTAATGGGACATCAACCCAACCCGTAAACAAGTTCGCAGCATTCCACATGGACTGGCCATGGCGCATCAGGATAAGTGAAGCCATATCCATGCCACTGGTCGGTGGTGCATCAAGCCTACGACGAAATGACTCTCGAACGAAGCATATCTAAATGATATCATTTCAATACTTTTATAATACTGTACTCAATGCAACAAATGGTGGAAACATGGAAGCACAAAGCAAATCAATGGACGAAATACAATTTAGAGATATAGAAATTAAATCCCTCAGCGGCTGGCTTGGATTATTTCTTCATTTAATCGTCGTTCCAGTAATCGGCCTCCTTTGTTTCGTTTTGTATGCATTCGGTGGAGGAGGAATCGCTTTTGGAGGATTTCTTCAACTCATCATTGCAGTTCTATGGTTTATGATGTGGAATTCCTATGTAATCATCAACCCTAATGAGGCTGCTGTGCTTCAATTCTTCGGGAAATATGTAGGTTCAGCAAAGACAGAAGGTTTTCGTTGGTTCGTAAATCCTCTTTACGAGAAAACAAAAGTTATTTTTAGAATTCGAAATTTTGAATCTGCAAAACTAAAAGTTAACGATGTCAATGCAAATCCAATTGACATTGCAGCAGTCGTCGTTTGGCGAGTCTTTGATGCAGCTGAAGCATTATTCGAAGTTGACGATTATGAAAATTATGTTCAAATCCAAAGTGAGGCTGCACTTAGAGCTATGGCAACAAAGTATCCTTACGATATTATTGAAGAGAAAGATCAAGGAGGAGTCGCCCTTTCAAGTCACCAAGAAGTTGTCGCTACAGAACTTCGTGAGTCGGTTCAAGCAAGGCTAAGCAGAGCTGGTATTGAGGTATTAGAAGCACGAATTAGCCACCTGGCCTACGCTCCAGAAGTTGCTCAAGCAATGCTTAGAAGACAACAAGCGAGTGCGGTTGTCGCAGCAAGAAGAGAGATTGTCGATGGTGCTGTTGGCATGGTCGAACTCGCTTTAGATCAACTAAGCATCAAAGGAATCATTGAACTTGA
>DAKQ01000150.1:0-243 GCA_002496635.1 Euryarchaeota archaeon UBA82
CAAGCAACACTTGCTGATGATGCAGTTGACGAAGACAGCGGTGTTTACACCATGTCCTTGACAAACCTTGCAGACGACGTACAAGACGATGAAGCTACATTGGATTGGACCGTTACTGAAGGAACAACTGTCGCTCACAGCAACGTATTGGTTGACTGGAACAAGAACGGACACACAGTCTCAATCACGCCTCTCGATGACCAGTTCGGTACCATCGAATTCGAGTTTGTTGTAACAGACAGC
>DAKQ01000150.1:625-3568 GCA_002496635.1 Euryarchaeota archaeon UBA82
ATCTGTAACACAGAGCGTATCGACTGTATGCCAGTCTTCGTAGATGACGGATCTTACACGAACATTGTTCCTGAAGGATTCGGCAGCGTCTCCAAGTTCCTTGGAGACATCTCCAATGCTAGTAAGTCCTACATCCGAGATATGGACAACGAGCAAAGCCCGACCCGTCAAGTATACACATGGGGTGCATCCGTACCTACTGAATGTATCGCTTTCACTGTCGAAGTTGTTGCTAACGAACTAACAATGACTGAAAACACTGGTAACGAACTTGGTGGAACATGTCCAGTTACACTCACCTTGAGTGATGACGGTGCAGAGAACACAGAAGCAGACTCAGTCGTTGTTGACTTCTCAGTCAGCCCTGTTAACGATGCTCCAGTTGTTCTCGACTGGGACGTAACCACAGGCGCTGTTGTAACATCAGATAACGGATCTACACCAGTTGCTCCTTGGTCCATCTCCCTCATGGAAGATGACACAAGTGTTCAGAACCTGACCTACGACTTGTCTGCAGTCAAGTATGACATCGATCATAATGCTGCTGACTTGACATGGACTGTTGAACCAACTGACCAATGTACATACCAGAACTACTTCACAGCAACTATCCAGGACGACAACCTCGTCTTCGAATTGATTCCTGATGCAACAACCAATGCTAACGCATGGGAAATTGATTACTTGAACGATAACGGTATTCACCAAATCGGACCAAGCGGTTCTGACTTCTGTCAAATCCGTCTTGTACTGAAGGATACTGCTACTGCGCCAAGTTACGTACCTAACTACGATCCATCAGTAATGCCAATTGCCAGTTACACCCAAGGTGTAGCAACTCAGGAAATTGGTGTTCGTGTTGAAAACGTTCGTGAACTGGTTGGAGACTACTACTTCGACGATGCAATCGGCTTCGACTTCCTCGGAATCAACAACGTTCTCTCAGGTACCTACGTACCTGTTGAGGTCACAATTGGTGCTGGTGGAGACGTTGGACCGTTCACATACGACCACATGTTGGCTGTAACCTTCCACACAGATGGTGGTCATGGTGAAGCAGAGAATGTCAGATACTATCCAGTACCTGCATACGGAGAGACAATGATTGTCAAAGAGTACGTATACATCGTTAACTCATCTGGACAAATCTATGTTGAAATGGATGTTCTAACCTGTTTGGATGCAGAATGTGACTTGAGCAAGGCTCCTGCTGACCGATTCCAGACCGACGATCCTAAGTCCCACAGAGCGAACTCTGGTGGACAACAAGGTGACGATTGGTCCAAGCCTGGTCAATATGGTAGCGATGCAACCAAGACATCAGAACGCCGTCCTCTCCTAGAAGACAGCGATTGGTGTAACAACGTGATGTACTCTACAGAGACTGCACCTGTTTGTAACCATGCTAACCAACCTGCAAGCAACTTCCTTGCAGCAAACAACACAGCCCGTATACCAAGCGTTGTATCGCTCGGTGGCGGACTCGGATCTGTTCCATCGTTTGCTCCAAGCCTCGTTGTAGTCGCACTAGCTGGATTCTTTGTCACAGCACTTGCTATGTCAAGCCGCAGAGATGAAGAAGACGAAGAAGAGGATACACGAATCGTTGATGATGAAATGGCAGTGAGCCCTGTTATCGCAACCATCTTGATGGTCGCAATTACAGTCGTTCTCTCCGGTGTCATCTATGTTTGGGCATCTTCTCTTGCTGAGACTGGTAAGTTGGGTACTCCTCGAGTTACCTTCGATATAGCGAACGAAAACCTCGGTGCTGCAGATGGATACTGGTCTATTAGCGTTGATCAAACTGAAGCTGAACTTTCAACTCAGTCGGTCATTGTAACAGTTCTGTACACGGATTCGAGTGGAACACGTACTTCCTACAGTACATCTCTTGCTAACACAAGTGATGTGTATGGATTCATGCCATCGAACAGTGATTCGTTCGTCACCTTCTACGATAAGGTAGAGGATGAAGGAAGCTACAAGGAATCAACATTCGGTATTGGAGACCAAATCATGGTCCGAACCCATGCACCTGATGGTACAGCGATTACGGATGGAACAATCCGAATTACATACCAACCAGGACCTGGTGAAGGATCGGTCATCAAGGCCTACAGTGATCTTGAATTCAACAAGGTTTGAAGTTGAAAAACTGAACGACAGTTGATGGGTCAGTGGCTTCGTGCCACTGGCCCGATCTTCTGCTGGTAAGCGAATGCTTTCAAGGAAGCAGACACTGGTCTGTGCATGAGCGACGTATGTCACTGTGTAGTTTTTGATTGCGATGGCGTATTGGTTGATTCAGTCAGCTCATGGAAGACTCTCCATGATGGCTTTGGCACAGACAACAGTAAGAATCTCTCTCGCTTTATTGCCGGAGAAATCTCTGATGTTGAGTTTATGCGATCTGATATTGCGATGTGGAAGGAGATACGCTCTCCAATCCATAGAGATGAATTGTTTCGAATGTATTCAGGTATCTCATTGATGCCTGGTGCACGTGAACTTGTCAGTCGTTTGCAAGAGCATGGAGTCTATGTGGCAATCGTAAGCGCAGGTGTTGATATTTTTGTCAGCAGCATTGCAGCCTTGCTGAAAGTTGATGATTGGATTGCGAATGGTTTTGAATTCGATGATGGCGATTATCTGAGTGATAACGGTATTTGTCGACTCCATGCGAGCGGAAAAGGAGACGTCATTGAACGACTCATCGATATGCATGGATTTGATCCACAGACTGTTCTATCGGTTGGAGATTCTGAAATGGATTTGTCAATGATGATTCCAGGAAGTCGATTTATTGGCTTCAACCCAAGTCGCGAGTCCTCGATAAAAGCCTTCGAAGAATCAAATGTTCCAATCGTTTATGAAAAGAATCTCATGAAAATCCTTGAGCACATTGAACTTCCTTCAAGCGAAGGGAATTGATGTGGATTT
>DAKQ01000141.1 GCA_002496635.1 Euryarchaeota archaeon UBA82
CATTATTTTCAACATTTCAATGCTGGTCAATTGAAGCAAATGGCAGTTTCTTTGAAACAACACATCGACAATGGTGGAAAATTGTTCATCACCCTTGCAGGGGCCATGAGCACAGCAGGTATTGGCCAAGTATTGGCTCCATTGATTCGGAAAGGATACGTTGCTGGAATTTCATGCACAGGCGCGAATTTGGAGGAAGATGTTTTCAGAATGGTCGCCTTACCGCATTATGAACAAATCAAAGACTGGAGAAACCTTTCACTTGAAGATGAAAAAGCGCTACTGGATAAAAAAATGAATCGAGTAACAGATGTCTGTATTCCAGAGGATGTCGCAATTCGTTCCATTGAACAACATCTCATGAAGCGGTGGTCGAGTGCTTCAGCCCATCAAGAACGCCATTTACCTCATGCGTACTTTTACGATCTTTTACGTTCATCTGATCTTGATGCTTCAATTCAAGGAGATAAAACAGCATCTTGGCTCTTAGCAGCAGCAGAGGTTGATTTACCGCTTTTTGTACCTGGCTGGGAAGATTCCACCATAGGAAACATCTTCGCTGCACGTTGTCTTGAAGAAGCAATTTCTGCGGATTGCGTGCTCTCTGGAATCCATTACATGATGGAGTTAGCACCGTGGTATGAGCATCAAGATGTCTCTTTGGCCTTTCTTCAAATTGGTGGTGGTATCGCTGGCGATTTCCCAATATGCGTTGTACCGCTTCTCAATCAAGATATGGAAAAAGATGTACCTCTGTGGTCCTGGTTTGGCCAAATTAGCGAATCAACTCCATCGTATGGTGGCTATTCAGGGGCGCCTCCAAATGAAAAAATCACATGGGGGAAGATCGATGTCGATACGCCCACATTTGTCGTTGAAAGCGATGCAACCATCGTGACTCCGCTGCTGTTTGCATACCTTCTTGACCTTTAAAATCGAGAAGCAAAAGAGCAACACACTTAGAGAGGAGTGTACGCATGAGGTACACATGGGATTGAATCGTGCCGCCACCATCACACTTCTTCTTCTCCTCACTCCATTGACGTATCTCGCATCAGCCGAAGACGTTCCAAGTGTGGTAATCACCACGGATTGGACAAGTTCCTCGTCTCTTTCAAATGAGCATGCCTATGTTTTAACCTTTGGTGATTCGTCATCCCATGATTATGACGTATCTGTATCGCACGTGCGTGCAGGCGTTGATTTAACTCCATCAGTTCAAACCACTTTTCTCGATCAAACCTCAACATTAACAGCTCGAATTGTCCTCGATTCAGTCGTAGCATGGAACGATACAATCACAGTTTCAGTAACCATCAATGGACATGATGGCGTTGCATTATCGACTCCGGTGAATGAACAACGCACCTTTGTTGTAGGTTCCTGGAACCAACCGATGGCAGATCACGAAGTTACAACCACCTCATCATGGTCACTTCAACAAAATTATCAAACAGATGAAGGAAACCAAACATTCGTTCTATTGTTTGAAGGCAATGGATGGCAACAACGAATAAACGAGGTGCTCGAGTCTTATGAACTTGGAAATGGGACACTCCAAACAACCGAAACGACCGATAATTCTACAACGATATTAGATTTAGATTTCGAATCATTCTGGAAAAATGAAACCGTTGTATCTGGCGCCCTAACCTCACAGGTTATCGAGGCTCGTGGGAGTGGAGGTATTCTTCTTCAAACCAATGATGATGGCGTCATTTCAACCATCAATGCAACAGTGGTTGACGCTCTTCTTAACCGTTCAAATTTCGATAACATCGTTTCAGAACGTCTTCGTCTTGAAGCATTTGGAACATTGATGATCGAGGGCGAAGATGGAGATGGAAATTTTGACGTCAATGGCGACATCAGCCTTTTGCTTCTTGAAACCAATGATATTGACGGTGTCCGTGTGCTGCAACACACTCAGATTGAAGCAACAGCTGACTTCGTTGTTGTCGATGAAGGAAACCGCTTGGATCTCGACCTCAACCAATTTGAAACCGTAGAACGGTGGGAAAACGGTGTCCGCGTTGAACATCTTGAACATCTACGCGGAGATGGTACGTTTGGATTTGAGGATCAAGATGAAAACGCAACAATGATCGTAAATGGTTCGGTCTACAACTTCAATACAAAAGTGGTTGATGGAATTACCTATATTGACGATTTACATGTTGATGGAACACTTTCAGGAGATGTTCAAGGGACGTTTGGTGTTGTTCAAACAATTGAGCAAACAGGTACACAAATGAACCACACAATGGTACTTCATGATGTCAATGTCATTCACAATGAAGCCTGGTTTAACGTTACAGGCATAGGTGGTAGTAACTTCTTTGGTGGTTCTGGAGCAGGTGCATATTACAACGATTCCTATATTTATCAAGCCACTAATTCAGATTGGGAAAACCGAACAGTTCGTCTCGTATGGACTGAGACAGGCCCAGACCCATCCAGTGGAGATGAACGTCCTGAACGCAGTCCAATTGAAACAGACCCAACACCTCCTGAAGCAGAAAATGCCCTTGGAAACATCTCAGTTGGACGAGAAGCAGGCTTAGCCCCGATTCCAATTCATTCAGGAGATGTCGTGCGTTTACTCGAGCAAGACGGAATTGCTCTCACCATTACTGCAGGTAATGAAGCGATTGAACCAAGAGATGCAAAGAATCTCAGTGTGATTCAATGGACTGGTGTTTACAGTGATGGTGTATCAGGAACTGCTTCAGGCTCAATTGTCCACCAAGGGCCACTTTCTGGCCTCCTTGCAAGCACTTCACGATCATTCGAAATCGCTTTTGGAGAAGATGATGAAATTGCTTTCCTTAACGAATCTCAGGCAGTTGACGTCATCATCTCTCCAAGTATTGTATCTGCTGATGATAATTCAGCTCCAGTTGTGGTTGACTTATCTCTTTCAGAAGGGTTAGTGTTTGGGGAAGGAGCCTCACCAGCACATCTTGTAGCAACCATCGATGATGAGGACTGGAATGTTGCAACGGTGACTGTCGATCTCTCTTCGCTTGGGCTTGGAATTGTTAGCATGAACGATCGGGGTCTTGATGGAGATCAAACAATCGGAGATAACAAATGGACAACGATGCTATCTGTTAGCGGTTTGGAAGTTGGTGAGATAAACATCAGCGCCCAAGCAACGGATGAATGGTTCGAAAGCGATGTACTTTCGACGACCATCACGGTTGAAAACCAAGCGCCACGAATACTTAGCGCCACAATTTCACCGAACGAAGTCATCCGTGGCGGAGCCACAATGATGACAATTGATGCGCTTGATTACCATGGCATAGCGTCTATTGCTGTTGACTTGACCGTTTATGGCGGAGAAGAAATCGCTTGCCAAAAGATGGAACTTTGGATGTGTGAATTGGTTCTACCTTACGGGATGGCGCCTGGTGTCCGTTCCATTAGCGTGAGACTAATCGATAACCTCGGGGCGACAATTCTTGTAACTAAAACACAGGCTTCAGAGCATCATTTCCAACCAAGTTCGACCGATATGGATTTGGCACTTACGATCAAAAACACGCCTCCGACGCTTACCATGGTTACGATCGATGCTCTTCTAAGAGAGGATTTGAACACTGAACAAGCTATTGAAATAAGAGTTGAAGATACGGATGGGATTCTTCTTGTTCGAGCAGATTTAGGAATTCTCAAACCGATCAGCCAAACTCAGACATGGGTCACATTGTACGATAACGGCCAAGGTCTTGACCGTGTTGGAGGCGATGGGATCTATACAGCCACAGCGTCTGTAAGGTCATCAACGCCACTAAGTCCCCATGAAATTAAGATACAGGCTTCTGATTCATATGGCGACGCAACGCAACCAACTTCGTTTTATGTGATTGTAGAAGAATCTTCTGAAGAGGATCTGCTTGGAGGTGGTGATGGGCTTTCAATCACCCTTATCGCCATAATTGTGGCGATTGGAGCACTCGCTGCTGCCGCATTTGTGATGCTTCGTCAACGCAATCCTCCAAAGGAAGGTTCAGATAGATTCGGGTTCCAATAATCACTGGATTATTGAAGCATCAGATTCCGCCGACAATCGTTTATACCTCTGCTTAGTGGGTTGGTTACTGCCTGCGAGCGTAGTGTAGTGGTTATCACCGAGCGTTGCCAACGCTTGAACCCGGGTTCGAGTCCCGGCGCTCGCACCAAAATCAGATTGAACATATTTTACATAGTTGTGGTTCGTTAGGATAATCATGTCAGAACCTCGTGTCGTATTCGTGGGCAAGAAACCATCCTATGCTTATGTCAAGGCTGTAGTCATGGCCATGGATGAAGGGCATCGCCACATCAAACTGCAAGCCCGCGGTTCAGCAATTAGTCGAGCTGTTGATGTTGCAGAAATATGTCGTAGAAGGCATGGCATCACAGCATCTCGGCTCCCGCTATCGATTACAATTGATTCAATCGAAACATCCTCTGTTGAATTAAAAGGCGACGATGACCGTATGAAAACCGTTAGCAGTATTGCGATTGATATTATCGGCGAAGGCGATATGGTCGATGAAGAAGAGTAATCATTCAAGCAATTTCAAACGCCTTTCTATCTCTGCTGCAGTCTGTTCAAAGACTGAAAGCGATTGTCCAATAGGGTCATCCAACCCCCAATCCTGATCAATTCTCATTACAGGGCACGATACGCCACAACCCATCGAAATGACCATGTCAAAATCTTCTGCTTTGAACAAATCTACTGATTTTGGCTTGAGCATACTGGTATCAATTCCTTTAGATGCAAGAATGGTTAGTGCATGGGCAGAAACTTGATTCGCAGGATGTGTTCCTGCACTCGCAGCTTCATGGCCGAGATGTTGAGCAATACCTTCAGCCATTTGTGAACGACATGAATTCCCAACGCAGACGAACAAGAGGCGCATGTTCTTTCAAATTGACCATCAGCCTTGAAGTCTTCTCAATAGTGAGGCTCTTGAACTTCGGCATTGTAGTGTGAACCATGCAGCCAGAGGTTCGCCGAACGGTTCTTTATTCGGCTGTGATCTTTACGACACTCTTCATCGCTCATATTATCGCTGCAGCCAAAGACGCAGATCTTCTGTTTCGAATTATAGCGATGATGATTACGATACAAACATTCTTCCTTGGCGGGACGTTTTTGCTCTTCCTCATCGATTCAACCCAATCTATTCGCAGAGATGCTTTTCATATTGGTTCATTCATCTCTCTTCCGCTTTCTATTGGATTGGGGTGGGCATATGCTGGCATGCAATGGAGTTGGATGATTCTGATGTTTCCACTCATTGCAATAGGGATGCATCTGTTCCTTCGATACGGTCTACAAAGCAAAAGCGTGATTTGAAAAAGCCCACCCATCTGCTAAGACTATGTCGGATTCCCCCGTGTCAATGCATACTCCTGGAAACGAACCTTCCGGAGAAGGCACAAACGCTCCAGACCCTGCACAACAGAAGCAAATGGAACAGGCTTATGCTCAAATGAAGCGAAAGATGTCAATGGCTGAAATTGGTAGGAAAATTAAGCATAAAATCATGGTTCTTTCTGGAAAAGGCGGTGTTGGAAAGTCAACTGTCTCAACTGGACTTGCAGTTGCTTTGGCACAACAAGGCCACAAAGTAGGAATCCTCGACATCGATATTACAGGTCCAAACGTCCCGAAAATGATGGGGCTTGACGGTCGAAAACTCCACGTTGAAGGCGGGCGTATCCACCCTGCTCAAGGGCATCTTGGGGTCAAAGTCATCTCCATGGCATTCCTTCTCGAAGATGAGGATACACCTGTTGTTTGGAGAGGTCCGATAAAACTCGGAGCAATTCAACAATTTATCGGTGATGTCGAATGGGGAGAACTGGATTATCTGATCATTGACTTCCCACCAGGCACCTCTGATGAACCATTGACTGTAGCGCAATCACTTCCGGATATCGATGGAATGGTAATCGTCACGACGCCTCAAGATGTCGCTCTACTTGACAGCAGAAAATCAATTTCATTTGCTTCATCTCTGAAAGTTCCTGTGTTGGGAGTTGTTGAGAACATGAGCGGATATACAATCCACGGCAAAGGAACTCCTGGCTCCACAGTTGAAATTGCTGCACCGGCGGGGCGAACTCTCAGTGCAACATGCGATGGTGAAGGAAAATTCAACATAACACTCGATATTTTCAAAGAAGGTGGCGGACGTTCAACTGCAGAGGAATTCGGTGTACCTTTCTTAGGTGCTCTTCCGTTTGACCCTGGATTCGTCCGAGGTGGAGATGATGGTGTACATCGTATCGTTAGTGAGCCAGAAGGAGCTTCAGCGATTGCATTTTCTAAAGTCGTCTCCTCAATTCAATCACAATTGGCGAACAGTTCATCGTCGAGTTTGGAAATTATTTGATGTGATACAATGGCAGAAGAAATTCTCGAATTGCGCAAACTTGAGCGTAGAGAAACAGATATGGAACTCACCTATGAAGACGGGACCTCATTTGTTGTAACTTATGATGATCTTCGCCACGCTTGTCCTTGTGCAAAATGCTCTCCTTTACGTAACGAAGATGATACAAGTATGCAATTACGTCGTACAGTTGAAGCACACCCTAAGGAAAAACCAACGGTTCAAACTGTAGGGAATTATGCTCTGTCGTTCGAATGGGCTACTGGATGTTCAAGTGGTATCTACCGATTTGAGAGAATATGGGACTTGGCACATCGAAATGATCCTGATCGTGGACGCCCTTATGTTCACGGAGCATGGTGATTTGCCTTTTCTAGGCGTTTAGCAGGTGCAGGTTTCTTGAATGCAAGGCTGCAGCACATGAACAAGGAGGTCTCTTCATGGATGGTGTTTATCTCACTTGGCTCATCAGTGCATTGGCCGTTGGCGTCTTTGCAATGCCGTACTTCAAGCCTCCATGGGCCAACATGACGTTGACAGGTTTTGTTGATTTCATTCGTCGATACTGGCTGCATTTACTTCTCGCCCTTTCGATCTACAATGCCAAGGATTTCCTCGATCAAATCGATCGAATCTTCATGGCTCGAACTGGAATCGATATGACGCCTTACATCTATGCTATCGAGGGAGACATTGTTGTTTGGGTACAAGAAACGTTTCGAGCAGATTGGCTTGACAGCGTCATGACTCATTTCTACATCGCTGGATTTATGTTCATAACGTATGCTTCAATCTTCTATGTCGCTTACTTTGATGATCGATGGATGGCAGATAGAATCGCCCTCTGCATCGCATGGGTTTACATCCTTGCCATTCCATTCTATCTCTTCTTCAATGTTCGAGTTACTGGGTTTTACATCGAAGATATGGATGCTATTGCTTACACATTAAATCCTGAAATTGAAACATGGTTTAGAAGAATTGATGCATTTTCAAACTGCATGCCCTCTCTTCACATTGCAGTACCATTTTCGATATGGCTTACCTTCAGGAAGCATGATCACGATGGTCGTTGGAAGCGTTTCCAAAACATGACTCTGATTTACATCATCATCACTGCATTCAGTATCGTATACCTTGGTATTCATTGGTTTTCAGACATTATTGGTGGAATGATGATTGGTGCTCTGACAGTCCGAATGGTTGACAAATCGAATACTGCTGTATGGAACGTTCTCGATGAACGCACCATCAACAGTCGTCTTGCAACAATCCTAACTCGTCCGATTCATTCGCTAAAGTTTGTCTACAACAGGAGCAAAAAATTCACCCTCAAGTTGTTAAAACCAACAAGTAAAGAGACAGGCACCCTGATCGTCGTTGTCCTCATTCTCACTGCTGTTGTAATTACATGGGATCTTACGAACAAAGATCTTCCTGCTGAGGGAGTTCAGTCTGCTCAAGGAGCGGTTGCATCTGATGGGTGGCTTGCTACCCTTGACGACCAATCTGGGGTTGCGATTGTTCTCGTGCACAATCTTTCATCATCTGATGATGCAATCATTGTTATGCAACCAGTAATGGATGTTGACTCATTGTATGCACTGAAAGAGAATTATTTGGTAATGGCAAATAGTTCAGAGATTATGCTTGTGGATCTAAATAATCCTGATCAATCTTTACTTGTGCTTAGCCAAACCAATGTGGATGGATTAGAGTTGACTTACATCCAAGGCGAACCCGTTATTCTCTACACCTCAAATGATCAAATTCAAGCTGTAAATGTTGATGGGGAAAGCATTGTTTTACCGATGCTTCCAGATGGTGAAACAATCGATATGATTTCAGTACAAGGAAATGAGCTTGTAATGATCTCGAAGGAGATGCCAACAACGATTCATATTGGAACGATTGGTCTTTCTGGAACACAAAACATCGTCATGAATGCGACATCAAGTGAGGAGCAAGACCTCACGTTAGAAGAATGGGGATTAATCGTCGATTATCAAAACGCTTCGATTACCGACATAGCATTCAATGAAAATTATATTGCCACAATCGTCAATGTTTCTGCGATAAACAGACTGGTTCTCTATGATCGTGGAACTGTCCAACAGACAATGCCATTTGATGCGAAATTCCCAATCAACAACATTTCAATTGGCTATGAATATCTTGTTTGGGAAGGGCGAGATCATCTTGACCCGACAAATCCTCTCGAACAATATCTTGACTGGGAAATACATCAGTACAACTTTGAAACAAAAATCAGTGAACAAGTGACTTCGGATAGTATCAATCAATACGCACCAATCGTTGTTGAGGAAGGTGTTGTTTATCTTGAAGAAGGCGAAGATGGTGAACTCGTTGTGAAGGTCCTTACGAGAGGAACAGACCTTGCAACGTATTCCAGTGTCGTGCTACAATTTGCAGTCATGGTCCTCATTGCATTGACATTTGTCTACATCATTCAACGTCAGGATGAAGAAAAGACGGAATTTATCAACCATGATATCGGACACGAGTCCGAATGAGATTGAATCGATCAAGTACATCCTGCATACCGACAGGTTGGCCGCCAGGAGTATCGTTCGCTGGCCCATGAATTTCTTCACAAGCAGCATACCCGTCGACCACAGCATCAATAGCATCCTTTCTATGTGGGTGAGATGCACCCAGAATTTCAAACAGAACATGGAGGTCTATGCCAAACAATTCTGTTTCGTATTCAATTCGAGCAAGACCAAAGTCGATGAGTACTGCTTCATTTTGAGGAGTAATGATGATGTTATTTGTCGATAAGTCTCCATGAACAACGGCAAGTCTGTGAAGCATACGGATGCTTTGACCAGTGTTTTTCAAAATGCCCATGACGACTTCATCTGAAATCGAGTCATCATTAAGGATTTCAATCAATGGTTTACCTTCGATATGACTCATAACCAATTGTTGATCAAACATATCACAATCAAGAAGCAGTGGGACATTTAGTCCATTACGATACAAGCGAACGAGTAACCTTGCCTCAGCAATCATTCGCCTTCGTCCAAGTCGATCATCAAGATCAGGATGTCTCCAAGAGCGATTTCTTCGTTGTTTACGAATTGCCGATTGGCCCATCCATGAACCTCGCCACACTTCTGCCTCTGCTCCGAGGTGAAGTCGCTGTTCGTCAATGAAGGCCATTATTCCACCCGAAAACGCTCGTTATGATAAGGTCAGCGTTTGCATAGGGTTCAAATCATTCAGCGGAGTGGCAAGGGTGAACACCATGTCGATTTCTTTGGCTATGTGCGCAGTTGACTT
>DAKQ01000016.1 GCA_002496635.1 Euryarchaeota archaeon UBA82
GCTCATTGTAATCGATGTGCAAGCAACGTATGATTTGCAAGTTGATTTCCTCGCAAGTACTGATGATTTTATTCCTGGAGAACAGACACACACGAACGTTTCAATCACAAACCTAGGTACGACTGAATCAACATATTCTCATTCATTATCTGTGTTAAGCGGGCCATGTACAGTCTCGTTACTTGCAGCAGATACCACCCTGTCGGTCGATGAGGTTGCAAACATTCCATTTGCAGTCGATGTGGGAAGTAGCGGTAATGTAGGGGATGTGTGTTCAGTACGTTTAATCAACACACTTTCCGAAGATTCCACTGTTTCTTTTGTTCGTGATTTCTCATTCGAAATCGATCGAAAGGTAGGCTTCACAGTACAGGGCCCTTCCGGAGCAGTACTTCTTACACCGGGTGTTGACGAAACCCTTGAGGTACGTGTCTTCAACACAGGGAGCGAAACTGAAACGTTCTCATTACAAATTGTAAGCAATGCATCATCAGATATCACTCTGAATTTAGACACTGCATCTTCAGTCACTGTTGCCTCTGGTCAATCGGCAACATGGACGCTGACTGCAATGGCTGCTTCAGGGTCACTTGGTCTCAATGAACGAGTTGTTTCCGTCATTCATGATTCTCTTCAATCATTAAACACAACATTACCATTTGACGTACAACCTGTTTCCGAGTTGGAATTATCTGGCACCCTTGATGGCAGAATTGTCGTCCAACCAGGGCAATCTTCTTCCATCGATATTGTTATTGAAAATACTGGGACATCCAACGTTTCCCTAAGTACCTTCACAATTTCAGGCTTGCCTGGTGGAGTCAGTGCTGAATTAAGCGACGTATCCTCTGTAACACTCGCCTCTGGCGAATTCTATGTGGCTCAATTGAACATCACTGCATCTGCAGCCTTGAATGCACGCACAGATTCATTGAGTATACGTCTCGTTTCAGATGCTCCCGATTCATTGCTTCCACTTGAATTACAAGTTATCGATCGGAGTTTAGCTCAACTTAATGCTAACACAAATCAAGCCATTGCTGGCCCTTCTACGATTACAAATGTCACGATTGAAGTAACCAATGTTGGTACGATGCAAGATACCTTCCTTCTTTCACTTGAATCTGGAGAATCTTCGACATTCTTCGAACTTTCATTATCTCAGACATCTGTCGTATTGGGTGTAGGTCAATCTGAAACGGTTGTCCTTGGAGTACGTGAATCATCCAGTGGCGCCCCTGAAACCGGACTTCCAATCAATATCAGAGTAACCTCTACGCTCGATTCTGAAGCAACTGATTTTGTCATCATCACACTCTTCGCAATGGATGCAGGTGCTGATTTGACAATTCTTACGGATGATGCTTCTTCTGAGGCAGGCGGTACAATCTCTGGTACTGTTTCAGTCACAAACACAGGCAACAGTGCTGATCAATTCTCCTTAAGTTCAGTAGGATTATCATGTAATCTTGCTCAATCAGTGACACTTTCACCAGGAGCATCATCATCACCTCTTCCATGGACCTGTAATGTGTCTGAGGATGCCTTAGCAGGGACAAACGCATTCAGTATTCGAGTTGTATCTTCCGCACGCTCTGATTACGTGTACAGTGAAGTTGCCACCTACAACGTAGAGGCAACGTGGGACTCCGCGTCAGTTGTGTCGATTTCGGTCGATTCCATTTCACTCGATATCCCCTACATGGGTGGCTCTTCAACCACCGTGACTGTGACAAATCTTGCGAACATTGAGATCACTGGTCGTTTGGCTCTCCTTGGAGTAGGTGATGGAGTTTTTGATGTTCAATGGAACAATACTGCAGGGGAGAAGACTGATTTGTTTACACTGAGTCCAGGCGCTTCAGAAATCTTTGTCGTCCGACTTAATTCCCTTACCACCCAAGCGACATCAGCGGAACTGAAGGTTCGAGCATTGGTACAAGTTGATGGGAGCAGTGTTGACGCAGAGTCTTTGTTGATTGATGTAGATGTGGCAGGAAAAGCTCAACCTCCTGAAGGCATTACCATTCTTGGTATCGAGATTGGAGGCGATGCGACATTCAAGATCATGGCTGCAGGATACGTCTTGTTTGCTCTCGCTTTGCTTGTCATAAAGTACAGAAAACCATCTTCGAGCGCATCTTCTGAAGAAGAGGAGGAAACAGATGAGGAAGATGATGAGAAAGAGTATCCTCTTGGTCCAAACGAATGCCGTATGGATTCGAATCGAAGAATTACTTGTCCTTCTTGTGAAGCAAGGCTTGCAGTTCCAGGTGGGAATGATCCACCATTCCGGTTCACATGTCCAACATGCGATTCGAATATTCGAGTCGTCGAATATGGTGCAGTACCTAAGTTCTGATTCAGTTGCGTCGTTGGGCTAACAGTAAGAATGCAGTATGGCCGAATGGTCCGTTTACTGGACGTACGCCGCCTCTACTTGCTTTGCCCCATTGCCTTTCGATAATTTCTCCAGCCCATTCAACATCCAATCCAGCTTCTTCACAGGCAATCCATGCTTTCTCCAGTTGGCTTGTTACTGGACAGTAACAAGAGATTCGTGCTCCGACATTTAACAAAGGAGTTACGGCCTTAATTGCAGGTGGATGTTCAGGGATATCGAGAAGAATCGCATCAACAAACTTGGCGTGTTGCTGAATGTTCTCTACCACGTCTTCAATTCGCCCATCAAGATGGGTGTGTTTTGGAAATTCAGCCATGCATTCAGAAATAGTCTTGAGATTTTCCAACCCAACACCTGCATGCTCTTCTCTTGGTTCAACTGTTATGAGGTGACCACTGGGTCCAATGACTCTTGCAAGATGCATCGATAGGCCTCCTGAACCGAGTCCTGCTTCGAGAACGACATCGTTTGCGCCGATACCATGCCGTGCGATTAGAACACCAGCATCTTTTGGACCAATTGTTTGGGCTCTGCGTTTCATACCTGCAACGAGTTCGGGTAATCTTGTAGGAAGGCGACGAAGAATTTTCGATCCAACATGGGTCTCTTCTCCGTCTTTTAGGTGGGAGAATTCCTTGAATGGGTTAACGACACCAATGCCCTTTATTTTGATGGTATTGTCGACCATGCTCACGATGTGAATCTTCCCACTCTCTTCCATTAATGCAACAGATTCAGGGTCAGCCATAACCAATCCTAGCGGATGGAGAACATCAGTTTTTTCGATAATATGAATATTATTTTTATATCGTAAATTTGTTGTTTTGATATTTTAAATTCAATAATATGAAAAACGCTTGGCAGTGACAAGAATGTAATAGGATTATATATGGTCTATATCTGCGTATAATCATGAAACTTTCAATGCAGGCGATAGCGTTGTCAATTGTGATATTATTTGTTGGTAGTGTTCTAACAGGTTTTGTTTCAAATTCAGTAGAGACCCAGCCCACAATACTTGAAGAACAAAAGACGGTAGAAGGCGCATCATCAGCAACCAGTCCAGGCCATGTTGTGTTTGGACAATACATCTCGTCTGACAACTGCGGTCACTGTTCCAAGACCGGTGGTGGCTCTGATGCACACCACGCTGTCAAGGGCCTTCACCCTGACGAATATGTCTACATCACATACATGTCCGCTTCCTATGGAGACACAGACACAAGCCGTGCAGGAAATGTAGCTCCGTACAACTGGGCTTGGTCAACCGGAGGCGCTCCTGATGCTTATTTTGGTGATCGAACAGACAAGAACCAAGGTGGAGCTTCCTCAAATTATGACACATACGACAGTCTCTTTTCTTCTGGTGGAGGAATGCACTCTAGCGTCAACGATTACGGAATGACTGCAGCAATCAGCCAATCTGGAAGTACGTATGATATCGATATCACCTACAGGTACACTGGTTCTGGATCTTCCGCTAGCAACATGAAATTGTACGCTGCCTTAGTCGACAAAGACTGCACTGGATACTCATATTCATCTGGAATACCTCACGGATACAATTGCTGGATGGCTTGGTTGACTTCTGGAGATACTTACAAATCAAAGAATTCTGGTACTGGTAGTTCCTTCATAAGCGTTGCACCAACTGCAACATCGCAAACAGAATCTTGGTCGAGTGTACCATCCTCTGTTGTACCAGGTGGGCTGAGTAAGGCCATTGTTATCGGTGTTCTGATGACAGGCAACCAAGTGTCTGCTGGAGGCACAAGTCCTCACGTATACCACGCTATTGATTCAACAATGGGTCCAAAGATGGACCTATCAATTCCGAGTTTCGCTATTACTTCTCCAACCGCTGACTCCTACGTCCGTGGGGATGTCATAACACTCGATGCAACAATCGCTAACACTGGCGACCTCGATTACACAAGCGGCGGTTCAGTCAAGTTCTATTACGTACTCAACGGTCAAAAGAATTACATTGGACAAAACACAGCAATCAATACGGTCACAACAACAGGTTCTTCCAGCACAATGACTGCACAGCAATCATTCGACACATCAAGCCTCCCTTCCAACTCCTGGAAGACCGTATTTGGTGTTGAACTCGATACAACCGGAGAAAGTGTGACTTCGAATAATATTCGTACCAGTGATCTCGAACACGATCGCCCACCAACCTCAAAATCACCTCAAGTTCTAGGAACGACTGATATCAGTCGTGGGAATTACTTCTCCGTCCTTGCTAAGGGTGACGCAAACGACAACGTAGACACCATCGACACAATGACGTTCGATGTTGAGATTTCTCCCGCTGGACAAAACCTCTGGTCTGATTCAGTTGTAACTGGAGGGCAAAACATCCTCTACATGGGCTCCGCAAACGAAGGCAGAGAATACTCTCTCTTGCCGACAATGGAAATGCCTGCAGGTAAGTACGACCTCCGTTCAAGAGCCGTTGATGCTCGAGGTCAATTTTCCTCATGGTCGACCACAACTGACGCTTTTGATTTGATGAATGCGCCTCCTAGCATCACTCCAAACCAAGTCAGTCCAGTACCTTGTGACATTTCAACAAAGATCGACATGACTGGAATAATTGTTGATCCTGAGACGCCTTTGAATTCGTTGACGGTTACAAGCAGTGATTCATCCTTTGTCGCATGGCATCCGTCAACAACAGAAGTTGAAGTCCTCTTCTCTTGGTCTCCAACGCAGGGTTGTCCTCTTGGACAGCAAGGCATTGAAATCAGCATGGACGATGGAGCAGATTATTCAACACAGGGTCAACTCCCATATGGAACGCTTCTGTTCAATGTCCTCGAAAACGGACAGCCACGATGGCAAGCACTTCCTACACAAGTCGTCGATGAGGCTTCAATGGGCGTTTTCAGTCTACTTCCTTATCTCTCTGATACTGATGATGTAGGGGATTCAGTTTCAGCTTCAATGCTTCAACTTGAGATTGTCGGCCTTTCAAACAACAACGTTTTCGATGTTTCTCTCGATGGAACAAACGTCGTCTTTGAAACAGTCGATGATGATGTTAACGGAGAAGTACTGGTTACACTCCGTGCAAGCGACGGTGAACAATTTGCTGACCAAGATTTGCTCATCAAGGTCAACCCAATCAACGATGCTCCACGCCTTGATCTAACTGGTCTCGAAGAAATAACTCTGAAGATTGAGACACAACGAACAATTAATCTCATGGCAATTCTAACCGATGTTGATAACCCTGCGAATGAAGCATTTATCACTGTCACATCCGATGAACAAGGCGGTGCTAAGTACAATCCAATCGATGGAACAATGACACTTAATTTCAAGAAATCAGGGATGCATCTTGTTACAATTAACACAATTGATCAATATGATACCAATACATACACAATGAATGTGGATGTATTCGATTCCTTCCCTCTCTTTGTAGCCAAGGAAAACGATGGCAGTGGCCATTTCTACGTGGACATGGAAGACACTTACATCGGTCAATATCCAACCGCAAACATGTTCATGACTGATTCTGCGCCAACATTCCAATCCATTACGACAACATGGAACATCTGCAATGATGAAACTGGAACCTGTGATGGTTTGTTTGAAGAAGAACTTGATATCACTCGATCTTTGGTTGGATGGAGTACAACACTCGACATTCCATCGATCTTTATGGAAGGAGAACTTGCACGTCCAAGTGGTTCAGTCTACAAGGACTATTATCAAGTTACAGTTCGAGCAATCGATACAAATGGCGATGATTACAAGACCCTAGCAGGTGTGAAGTGGTACGTGCTCGAGGAAATGCCTACGCCAGAAGAGATGGATGATGAGATGCTTCAATCACACATTGATTCACTCAAATCTGAAATCGAGGCTCTGAAGCTTCAAATCGACCAAGCCGAAGAAGGAGAAGACATGACTGCAGTTCAAGAATCGCTCACTGCAAAAGAAACCTCATATTCAACCGCTTGTGAGGATCCTCGCTCTTCCTGCCCAATCGAGGGTCTTCAATCAGGAACTGGGGAAGACGGAACTGATGATTCTGGAAATCTAATACTAATTCTAGCGATCGTTGGCGGAGTTCTCTTCCTTGCAGTATCTGTAGGTCTACTCATGCGACGTAACGATGAAGAGAAGATCTTCGACAATGGTCCAGTTTGGCAAGACGGTGCTCTTCCAATTCATGACACTGTTGCGAACTCCATGTACGGAGGCGCAGCACCACTCTTCCAACAACAGATGCCTCTACCAACACCTCATCCAATTGCTCAACCTATGCCAGTCCCACAAGTACCGGCAGGTCCACCATTGCCAGTAACAGGTCTTCCAGCAGGATGGACCATGGAGCAATGGCAATACTACGGCCAACAATACCTTGATACAATGCAATCTTGAGTTTTTTCAACTCTATGGTGGATGCTAAAGTCCTAAAGGGGAGGAAGGTGAGGAAACATCATGGCAGATGACGATATTCCTATTGAGGACGTTACTGAAGACGACTCTGAAACGGTCACCATATGGGCTCCTGAGCCTTCTAATGGAACCGATGACGTTGTTTCGCTAAGCGTTGACAAGTGGATTGACTCAGTAAGTTTTGAAACGACAGAAGATGTTCCTATTCCAGATCGACTTGTCGATCAAGTCATTGGGCAAGAGGCAGGTTCAGTCGTTATTCGAAAAGCTGCTGAACAACGCCGTCATATGCTCATGATTGGAGACCCTGGTACAGGAAAATCCATGCTCGCACGCTCAATGACCGACCTGCTACCAAAGGATGCTCTCGAAGACGTTCTTGTCTATCCGAATGAGGACGATGAAAACGAACCTCGCGTTCGCTCAGTCCCAGCAGGTCGAGGAGATCGCATCGTCCGCGTACAGAAAGAAGCCATACGAGAACAAAAAGAGAAAGCACAACGAATGCTTCTCATTGGATTCGGAGCTGTTGCTTTCTTACTGGTCATCGTAGCTATTCCAACAGGAGATATTCTTACCTTGCTCTTCGGTATGTTCTTGCTGATGTTTGGATATATGTTCATTCGTAGCCGACTTGGTTCGGGTGATGAAGGAAGAATTCCAAAGGTACTCGTCAAGCATGAAATCGATGAACGCCCACCATTCGTTGATGCAACTGCTACTCTCTCGGGCTCACTTCTTGGTGATGTTCGTCACGATCCATTCCAATCTGGTGGAATGGAAACACCAGCCCACGACCGTGTAGAGCCTGGTGCAATTCACAGAGCAAACAAAGGTGTTCTCTACATTGATGAAATCAATCTTCTTCGTCTAGAAGAACAACAAGCCCTTCTCACAGCAATGCAAGAGCGTGCTTTCCCGATTTCCGGACGTAGCGAACGCTCATCTGGTGCCTTGACCAAAACTGAACCAGTTCCATGCGACTTTATTCTCATCGCAGCAGGTAATCTCGATGCTATCCAAGGCATGCACCCTGCTCTTCGAAGCCGTATCCGTGGGTATGGGTATGAGGTCTACGTCAACTCAGAAATGCCAGATACAAATCGTAATAGAAAGCGCTTGATTCGCTTCATCGCTCAAGAAGTTCGAAGAGATATCGGAAGCACGAGAGAGATTCCACACTTCGATAAGACAGGTGTTGCTTTGATTCTTCGTGAAGCACAACGACGTGCTGGTCGAAGAGGTAAACTCTCCCTCCGCTTGCGTGAACTTGGTGGATTGGTTCGTATTGCTGGCGACTTGGCTGCAGAAGATGGAGCACCATATGTTACAGATGCTCACGTACTCGCAGCACGTTCGATTGCTAAACCGCTGGAACAACAAGTTGCTGACAGAATGATTGAACGCAGACAAGACTATGCTCTTATCGTCAATTCTGGTAACAGAGTTGGGCGAGTAAATGGTTTGGCCGTCCTCGGTGCGAATTCAGGCCTTTCCGACTTCTCAGGTATTATGCTGCCAGTCGAAGCCTTAGTGACGCCATCACAAGGTGGCGGGGGAAAAATCCATGCAACCGGTGGACTCAGTGATCTTGCTAAAGAGAGCGTGACAAACGTTAGCGCAGTCATCAAGAAGTTGACTGGGAAAGATGTTTCTGATTACGACATTCACATCCAGTTTGTCGATACCCATGGTGTGGATGGTGATTCTGCTTCAATTACAATTGCAACGGCAATTATCTCAGCCCTTGAATCAATACCAATTCGCCAGGATTTAGCGATGACAGGTTCACTTTCCGTTCGAGGAGAGGTATTGCCTATAGGTGGTGTGACGGCGAAGATAGAAGCTGCTGCTCGCTCTGGTGTAAAAACGGTCATCATTCCTCGCTCCAATATGCAAGACGTTCTTTTGGATGCGCAATTTGAAGGAAATGTGGAAGTTTTCGCAGTTGATACACTCGATGAAGTCATGGAGCACGCATTGATTACTCACGACCAGAAGCAGAGTCTTGTTGATAGATTAGGTGCAATCATTGACCGTCTAACACCTGATTTGTCTGGTCCTACAACTTCGATTTAATATCGTGGCTTTATCATCGAATTGATAGGTAGGGGTTCCTCGCCTTAGGTATGGAAGAGCACGAGGGGCAAACCAATCGTGTTGATGCGAGCAAAGGAGCATTGTTCGTTCTCTTCCTTGTAACCATGATCGACATGATTGGATTCGGAATTGTTATTCCTTTTCTAACATATCTTGTTGAAGATTTAGCAGGAGAACAAGATGCTGCTTCCATCGGTATTTGGGTTGGCCTGCTTATGACATCGTATTCCGCTGCCCAGTTCCTTTTTTCTCCCATTTGGGGGGCACTTTCCGATCGTATTGGCCGCAGACCAGTCCTCATGATTGGGCTTGTCGGTAATACTGTGTTCTTCACAATGTTTGGTCTTGCAAATACACTGGTTATGGCTCTCATAGCACGATTCCTTGCTGGTGTATTCAATGGGAATATTGCAGTTGCTCGTGCTTACATCGGTGATGTTAGCAATCCTCAACAACTTGCAACTCGGATGGGTCTTATCGGTGCAGCTTTCGGTCTAGGATTTACAATCGGTCCATTCCTAGGTGGGGAATTATCTGCTCCAGCAGAACGTTGGGATTTGTTCAAGGATACTCTTTTTGAAACATACCCCTATCTCTTACCATGTGTTCTAGCAAGTGTTCTTTCAGTTGTATCTCTCCTCTTCGCATTCAAATCTCTTCCAGAATCATTACCAGTGAATCGACGTGTCATCGATAAATCCCGTTCTTGGTCATCGACTATGAAGAATTCATTTCGAAATGTAAAGGCGATGATTGGAACCAAACAAATCGGTTCAGTGATGTGGGTAACGTTTCTTTTCATGTTTGGCTTTACCATCATGCACGCAGTCTTCATTCTTTACACACAAATGGATCCTGCTTCTGGTGGATTAGGATTTAGTGAAGCAGAAAACGGTAGAATATTTGCTCTAATTGGGATTCTAGGAATTTTCACTCAAGGTGGCTTGATCGGACCACTTTCACGAAAATTTGGGAGTGTCTTCATTCTTCGATTTGGTGCGGTTTTAACAGGAATTGGCCTTGTCATGGTTCCTTATTCAAATGCAGACTATGTCTGGCTGTGGCTCTTCCCCATTACGGGTTGTATTGCGATTGGTAATGGCCTCTTCCAACCATCTTCAAGCACATTGCTCACTGCAATTTCTCGACAGGAAGGATATGAGTTGGGAACTGTAATGGGGGCGCAAGAGTCCTTGTCATCCTTCGCTCGTATTCTCGGGCCACTCACTGGAGGATATGTGTGGACGAAGACCGTTGCTAGGAGCGATATTCTTGATTATCATACAGCGTTCCACCTATGTGGGGTCATGATGTTGTGTGCATTCCTCTTATCCTTACGCATTTCATTCCAACCTTCATGGAAGCAATCAGAAGAATAATTTTCTCACGTTAAATTCAAACGTGGGATGGTCGAGAGCCATGTATGGAGGATACCCTTTCCGTCTTCGATAACAATACATTCCATCGCCGTCTTGGTGGGTTGACATTTGCAGTCATATTACTGACAGTACTTACAATTTGGATGATTGAACTCGAAGGAGTCTTACAGCCATTTTTCATCGCTTTAGGAATTTATTTCGTTCTCAAGCCAGGTTCTGATTACCTTTCAAAAAATGGATTTCCTCTCGGATTATCTTATTTGACAATGGTTCTTTTGATGCTATTAGTCATCGTATCCGCTGGTTATGTCGCTTACGATCAAGCGAGTGATTTAGCGAACGATGATGAAAAAATCGAAGAGTACAATGGTAAACTCAACAAGAGATGGCAGAAGATTAAGTCGGCTCCATTAGTGGGTGCTTCGATAACTGAATCTTTGAATTCAACCAACGGAACGTTGTCAGAAGATTTGGCAGAAATGGGTCTGTTGTCAAAAGATTCCCAAGTTTCGGACATAATTGGTGATGCAGTTGCAGGCGTAGGTGGGCTGTTTGCAACGAGCCTTACAGTGTCCTTCTTCCTTATCTTCATCATCTTTGAAGCGAATTTACTTCCTGGAAGGATCGAAAGAGCGTGGCCGGGTGGAGTCTCTGGTAAGGTACAAGATGTCCAAATTCAAATTCAAGAAAGCATCAACACCTATGTTGTAGTCAAGACAGGTGTAGGTATCGGTACCGCTGTAATTACTGCGATTATTCTCAAATCATTTGGGATCGATTTATGGTTTACCTGGGCTTTACTTACATTCATTTTCAACTATGTACCCTACATTGGTTCTCTTATTGCAACTATTCCTCCAATCATCCTTGGAATTGTAATTTTAGATTCGACCATCCTGCTTGTTCTAATGACAGTATTATTGTTGGTTAATCAACAAGTTTGGGGGAACATTATCGAAACAAAGTGGGCAGGACGTGCTTTGGATATCTCTCCAGTATTGCTCCTTCTTGTTACAGCCTTTTCGTTCTGGGTATGGGGTATCATTGGCATGATTCTTGCCATACCATTTATCGTTATCATCAAGATTGTTCTCGAAAACATTGAGCCAACAAGACCGATTGCTATTCTGTTGTCAGAACGGGCGCCATCGATCGATGAAGCTTGGAGAGAGGCTATGAAAGATGGTCGAATCTCGAACCATGAAAGCCGTTCACTTGAAGAAATACAACGAGTTTTGGGGCTTAGCGATAGGGAGATGGCTCGAGTCGGAGCAAAGCACGCAATAGAGCGTAGCCTGCGAAGAAACAGAATTACGCCTGAACAATTCACATATGTTGAGGTTGCAACCGATATGCTCTCAGATGATAGCTACAGCCTTCAATTGAACACTTTTAACATAGATTCAGGAAGGCTAACAAAGAGTAATCGTCTCGTTCTTGAACGAATCTTAGGCGCTCTCGAAGAAGAAGAGTGATCAAAGGATTTCTGTTAGAATCTTCTCGAGTTCTGTATTGATCATCAGGATGAGAGTTCCAAATTCTGGTGGAATGTTTGGGTCTTCATAGAGTTCTTCAAGTTTTGATTGAGACATTGCAATTCGAACGTCGAGTTTCTTCCCCTTATTCAATAACCAGTTGTCGCAAGTCTCTTTTGCTTGTTTACGAATGTTTCTGGGTACCTTTGGGTCATCAATTTGGTTGATGACTGTCGCTACTTGTTGTAGTCGTGTTTCTACGTCCATAATGTCATCTCCACGGAAACCGCTCTGCTTAGGTCTTGTTGTGGGCCGTCTTTAAGTTCATTGGCGACATGGACAATACAATGGATATTGATTCAGACCTTATTCTTGGATGGACAAGACTGGGGGTTCTCATGGTTTGTATGGGCTGGGCAGCTTGGTTTGATCATAAAGATCGAAGAGTTTCTAATCAACACTGGATTGTTTGGGTAAAGCCAGTTGTCTTCATCTGGTCACTTGATTTATTGATACAAGGGGCTCATTGGAGCATCTGGCTAACCGCCTCTGCAATCATTGCCTATGCAAGTGGTTCTGTCATAGGCCGGCCAACATTGAAAGATGCAAAAGCAGGAAATCGAATGGATCAGATGGTTCTTTCTTGGTATATCATATCAATGATCGGAGTCGTTGCAGGTGCAGTACATTTTTCCTCAAGCCATCCTCTCGATGTTCTCTTAGGGGATGTTACAGGTGATGCTGCTCTGTGGTGGTCCTACATAGGGGCTCTCTTCGTTCTCTTTGTCATCGATTTAGCTTGGAGAATGCGCTTCATTCATGGG
>DAKQ01000166.1:0-3566 GCA_002496635.1 Euryarchaeota archaeon UBA82
GCATGTCATGGGATTGGGAATGGGCAAGCCGAATTGAGAGGCGAATTGCAATTGATGAACTAATGGCAAGCCTTGTTGAATTGGTACATGAGATTGAATCCACTCTTGGCGAATCTCCATGGGCAATCGACCCAATTATTCAGGCTGGTCTGAAATCCAGTCCCGAAGGGCGAAAAATTTCTGAAATGTTCGAAGAAAAGGGCATTCCGATTGAAGCGATTACACGCCTACAATCTAATGTGATGTGGAACATTGTCTACGACGGCCTTTCCTATTTACTTTCAAAGGAGGGAGAGTCTAGAACTGAGCCTAAGTGCTTTCATGCGTTACAGATGAGGTTTGAGAAGACGGACTCCATCATTCGTTTCATGGGTTACAAGGTTGGGAATAAACAGGAGGATACTAGCCGACGTGATGTCATTAAGGCCCTTTTCACTTCAGACCGACTTTCAAAAGATACCATGGAAAAACTCCTGGACTCCATGGATTCAGAAGATGAGGATTCAGAGTGTCTTGATGGTTTTGAAGTTGGAATGACTGTTATGAAAAAATCCGGAACAGAGATTGGATTTACCGGCTGGCCTTCCTTTGCAGACAAGGACGAACTCCCAATTATTGAACGGATTGACACTTCCGACTCTACCCTCTTGCTCAAGTTCAAGGATATGAGTTGGTGGATTAAGGCGTCTTTGGTCGAGCCGTCAGATATCATTGTAAATTGATTATATGATCAAGAATCACAATTCTCGAATTAATAACGTGGACAGATTCGTTCAAGTCCTTCACCCCTTACCGATTATCAAGGCGAGGTTATGAGTGACGAAATGAGATTTCCAACACGCGCAGTGCATGAGGGCACCCATCATGCAGATGGAGCAGTAAACACTCCTGTCTACTTATCTTCAACTTACAAGTTGGATGAGGAGCGATATGCAGGTTGGGCAGCAGGAGCTCAACATACACTTCTCTATAGTCGCTTATCCTCGGTTAATTCCGAGGTTGTCTCGAAAAAAATCGCATCCTTAGAGGGTGCGGAGGATGGAGAGATGTTCTCAAGTGGAATGGGGGCGATTACTACTGTTCTACTCGGACTATTATCGCGAGGAGATCACGTAATCGCCTCGCCCGATGTCTATGGTGGAACTTATGGCCTCATGACTGAAGATCTACCAAGGTTCGGAATCGAGGTGACTTTAGCGGACATTAGAGACCCATCTTCTTTTGAAGCTGCAATCAAGGAGAATACGAAAATGCTCTACTCCGAAACACTAACAAATCCAAATCTCAAGGTTTGCAATCTCCCCGAAATTGCCAGAATTGCCAAGGAAAACAACCTCATATCGGTTGTTGACAACACGTTTGTCTCACCTTGGGCTACACGCCCAATTGAGATGGGACATGACCTTGTTATCCATAGTACCACGAAATATCTGAATGGTCATTCAGATCATATAGGGGGCGCAGTTGTTGGTTCCAAAGACCTGATCGCACAGGTATTTGCAAAGAAAATCCATTTTGGAACATCTCCAGATCCCCATGCTTGCTTCCTCTTAGAAAGAGGCATTCGAACCCTCCATGCACGGATGCCTATTCATGCATCAAATGCTGCAACACTTGCTGAGAGGTTAGAATCTCATCCAGCGATTGAGCGAGTGGTCCACCCATCACTTTCCTCACATCCAGATTACGAGGTTGCTAAACAGGTCATGCCTAATGGAACTGGTATGCTCGGATTTGTTGTTAAGGGTGGAGATAATGCAGCGATGTCCTTCATGTCTCGATTGAAAATCATATTTGAGGCAACAAGTCTTGGCGGAGTCGAATCTCTCATTGAGGTTCCCGCTACCTCTTCTCACATGGCGGTTCCAGAAGAGGTTCGAATTGCTGCTGGAATTTCCCCTGGCTTCGTTCGGATGAGCGTCGGCATTGAGGATGTTGAAGACATTTGGAATGATATTCACCAGGCCTTAGGTGCTTGATTATTCATCATCTGGTAGATCGGTTTGGAGACTCGCAGCAGCAGCAACTTTACTCATTGCGTCGATGTAATCGCTCTTCTTCCCATTTCCAGAAATTATACTCTCGCTAACTTGCCATAGATCCGATACGGCCCTTGCCCAGTCGCCGCCCTTGTCTCGAGCAACTTGATCGAAGCGCCAAGCTTCAGATCCATCACGATCATGAGCGACTAACCACGCCCAACCCATTGCAGCATCATTGATGACCTTTCTTTTTCGAACCATAGAAACCGTCCTTCCGAGACCATCAGTGTGACCCTTACGTACTAAGTCATGCAGTAAATCCAGCGGTGAAGGTAGTACTGTATTGCTCCAAGGCAACGCTTCTAGTTTTGAAGTGGCCTGCCTATCCTTACTTAATCCCTTGAGGAAGGCATTGAATCCCTGCTTACGCTTCATTTGTTTCGCATGAATATCATCGGCCTTTTCACCTATTATTCCAAACATTTCCTCAAGGATTGTATGGCCCCAATCATCCCAGAGAGAAATCAAAATATCGTGTCCTGCACGCATTTCGAGTCGAACCACATCATCTGGTGAATCGAGAGCCACTCCATCTCTACGTACATGTAGTCCTGCATTTATGTTTGAAAGAGCACATTGGATGGCCTCTTTTTCTAAATCCGTGCCCTCTATTGCAGAAATCCCCTCTTCAAATTCTTCAAACCACATAGTCCCGAGAACGAACCCCTCATCGATTGAATTGGTGACAGCCCCCTTCAATCGTTCAACAACATCTTTGTCTTTCAAAGTTAGATCAGTCCAAGCCGTGAGTATTTCTTGGCTTGCCTCTTTCATTTCCTCTGAAACCTCTCGATCCCCCCACCCTTCTGGGGCCCAAATCCATTCAATTTCAGTCACGGCTGAAATTTTAGGAGGAAGCATACGGAGAGATATCCCACCGATAAGGCTCTCTTCCAGAGATTGCAGAGAAGCTGCGGAGATACCAAGCAATGTCCCATCATTAAATTCGAAACGAATCCATCCATCCTTGTTTTGCTTCCGTTCTTCCACTTCTTCTTCTGTTAGGCCGGATGTGAACCAAACACGCCCTTCTTTCTGTAGATTGATTGGTGCCTGTTTTAGCCCCTCGTCAATCCAACCATCAGGGATTAGGGGTTTAGTACCTGTACATACAATCTCAGATCGGCTACCAAAGAACCAGATTCCTGCTTTTGCATGGTCCCGCCAAAGCAATAGCCTCAATGGTATGTCATGGAAGTTTTGCATTGAAGCAAGATCGGTCGGTGCTGCCATCCCACGTCGAACGAAACTGTGGCGACCATATGCGGGATTTTGGAAGATTGAGACCGTATCGAATGCTTCTTCATGCGCAGCAGCGAGTGTACCAGCAAGAGCACGAGCGGGCACATCCCCTCGACGCTTACGCATTCGCCGTTGAAGCCATTTCAGATTGTTTCGTTTATCAGTAACACGTTGCACTTCTTTCTGTGTCTTCTTCAATGGATCCCGTCGAGGGAATACACCCTTTGGATGCCGAGTAGGTAAGATGGAACTAGGGTCTTCAAGCAAGGCATCCAAGTTTTT
>DAKQ01000166.1:3884-4009 GCA_002496635.1 Euryarchaeota archaeon UBA82
CTCAAACGCTTTTGGATGGAATCAGAGGCCTTTTTGATACCCTTCATACGAAGCTTACGCCGCTTATCATCGCCCGGAAATCGGACTTGTGCGGGCCCAGCCATGATGTCGTCAACCCCCTCTCC
>DAKQ01000121.1 GCA_002496635.1 Euryarchaeota archaeon UBA82
ATTGTGAATGTGTAGGTTTCACTTGCGTTGAAAACCTCAGGCAACCCTTCAACAAGAATTGTTGTCGAACCATCGTTGCCTCCGGCGTGACATGAACATCCAGCGTTTGCTCCTTGTCCAATACCTCCGGGCATTGCACTGAATTGTGGGATGAGCATCAATGAGGCGATAACAAGCCCGAGAAGTGCAATCGTGCGTCGTTGCATCACATTCCACCTCCATCGTAGTTGCTTGCTGAACTTGAACCACTCTTCTTGACTCCAGTATCTAAGTCACAGGTCATTCCCTCGCGGGCGACAACCATCACTTCACCAGTCATAATCGAATGTTGCATTCCACAGTATTCGGCACAACTGATTGGGAATGTACCGGCATCATCAGGCATGAATCCGAGCGTTGTACCGCTCTCTAATCCTGGTACGAAGTCTTCCTTCATCCCCCATTCTGGGAGCCAGAAAGCGTGTTGAACACCAACGTTTCGAGTGTCAGATGGGTCAACTGGCAAGGAGTGCATGTTGGCTATGATGATCTCGTCACAAGGGATGATCATCGGGTTTGATGGTGTAATCAATTTGTGCCCGATAGGGATATGCTCCCAGGTGTGAAGGAGTACGCCGTCAGCGTCGTAGACTTTGACATGATTATGTTCAGAGGCCTTGAATTCTGTATTCGCCAAGGCTCTAATGTCTGTGCCATTGAAGAAGAGTTCTTGTTCTTGGGCTCCAAGTTTTACTTCAATCGAAGAAGCGGCCGGATTTCCATCGGCAGTGACTTGCATTGTTTCTGTTGCCGAATCCCAAACAACCTCAATTCCAGTATCTGTGTCTTCCCAAGTGAGCGATTCCTCATAGACGAATTCGAAATACCACTGGTAAGCGTTGACTGTGATGTCAAAGGTTTCTGCCTCTTCGTCAAAGTTCCAAACTGCAGAATTTGAACCAAGTGCCATGACTGTAAGCCAGACACAGAGAACGGTTGGGATGAGATAGAACATCACTTCCAAGGGGGTGTTATGCCGGTCGACAGGAAACGCTCCAACCTCGATATGATCGATATCAGTCGTATCGGGTTCAACACCATCTCGATATCTCAACATTGCAGTAAACAGCCAACCAAATACAAATATCGCGACAAGAATCGACCAAAACATGAACTTGTCGTAAAGAACGTAGAAAACGGTATCTTCCGCTGGCATAGTACCACCCTGATTAAAGGGGCGAGAAAGCCTACTTTAAGCATTGGCGTAAAGCAAGCACCAGATTGAAATTCTTTCCCCCCATTTTCTTTCATATGAACGTATATTCCTCTTTTCGAATCAATACGTTTATTGAAAAACCTAAACCACTGACATGACAACAGGCCAGTAGGCGATTAAGAGGTATTTTGAGATGAATAATTCACCAAATACCATCGAACGTTTTCAGAAAGCTGGACAGGCCCTCGAAACAGCTCGGTTACGAAATCGAGATGAAGGATTTGCTATCATTGTCGAAGGCCCTCGCGACAAAATAGCGCTGAAACATCTCGGGTTTACAGGACCTCTCGAAGTGGTGAACAGAGGATGGGGGATGGACCGTTTGGTTGCGTTTTTGTATGAAACATACGGAACTCGAACCAACGATGGAAAAGCCACTATGACACTTCTCATGGATTGGGATCGAACCGGCGGCAGATTGCAATCAAATCTACGTCGGAGACTCGAATCCTTCGATGTTCAAATCGATGAAGAATTACGACGCGTCCTCATGAAGACACTGAAACCTGAAACCCGCGTCGTCGAGAGTCTTGGTGGTCTTGCGGGAGCACTCATGCCATACATGGGCGGCGATGAGTCTATTGTACATGATTCATAGAATTCAAGGTTGAAGTTCAAATACCCTGCTGGAGAAGAACATCCATGGGGCTTCTGAAAAACTATCGATGGCTCAAAGCCCGGCCAACCAAACCCTATCCGAAGCCAGACTTTGCCAAGATTGCAGCAATCAAAGCAGAACGAGATCTCCTTAATCACATCCGGAAAGTTGACGGTGTAGTCGAAATTTTTCATTCCGCCCGAATTAACCAAATCATCAAAGGAAGAAGTCGCCGAGAAGCAGACCTTATCGTTCTCATGACCGATAGAATCGTCTTCATAGAAGTAAAGAATTACAAAGGTGAGGTGACAATGCAAGATCATGTTTTGCACCAAAGCGGCATATCAAGAGGTTGGACATTCGCTAGACTTGAGGAAGCGGTTGGACGATTCCGTGAAATTGCTCGAGAGGTCGGAATTGTTCTGGCGGGCGATGTTATCGAGACGGTTCTGGCTTGCGTCGGAAGCGGGACGGTTGAAGCCTCAGTCCGGCCAAAAGCACTCACCGGTTCCTTCGTCGCTGATTCAAAAGCAAAGGTCAAGGAGATTCTTTCAGAACCTCGCAAGGACTTCGAAGAATTTGATGTGGAGACCATTCGGGCACTTGACAAGCTTCTTTCTATGTTTGGAACGTGGGATAGCATTCAATTCCCAAGTCAAGCAAAGAACGACGGCGATCTCAAATCACCACGAATCGTTCGTGAATGGCGTAAACAGTATTCCGAATTACGCGTCGTCAATGCTCGTAGTTGGTGGGCTACCTTCTTCAAGGGGCCAAAGTTTTGTGGAGAACTTATTCCCCGTCAAGGAAATCGTGTTGAACTCGTTGACTTGGACTATGAAGAATTAGTTGGCCTGTACAATCCTCACGAAATGAGCGACGAAGAACACCCTTTCGAAGACCTCTCATCCATTACCTTCGGGTATACTGAAGTACATGATTGGTCTAAAGTTCAGTTGATTAAGAAGCAGAAAGAAAAACCTAGTGAAGCAAACGAAGCCGCTGAAACCTCTGCTCCTCAAGAAGGCGATATCATACGTCAAGCAAGAGTCATCAATCATCTCACTGGGGCAAATGAAGGCATCATTTTCCGTTTGAATAAGAAGATTACAGGCGTTTATTGGCGCAATAAGATGACCGAAATGGAATGGACACTCAAGGATGCGACCATGGCTGTTAACTCTGCTCACGATGTTGAAATCACGTCCAGTCGATACATTAAGAGTAAAAAACGCTGGCAAATCCAGGTGAAGACCGTCGAGAAAGTGGCCTTCAGAGATCAGGAGGAATGACCCGTCCATCCTCTTTTACCGTGTTGAGGACAACTTGGGTAAAAGAGCGCTGTACGCCCTTGAGCGTGAACACAGTCTTGGTCAAATCATCCAAATCCTTTCTGCTTTGAACGCGAGCTAAAACCATCGAATCGTAGTCGCCTGTTACGTCGTAAACAGCAAAGACTCGAGGGTCTGCAGCAATGTTTTGTTGAACGTTGATCATCGAACCTTTTTCGATTCGCAATCCAGTAATAACCGTCATTGTCCAACCGATACTTTCAGGCTCTAATAGGACTGTATATCCTTTGATGACACCGAGCTCTTCCAATCTACGGAGTCGATTGGTGATGGTCCCTTGTGCAACTCCTATCTTCTGAGCAAGGCCTCGTTGGCTGATACGTGCATCTTCAAGCAGAACAGCGAGGAGCCTTCGGTCGGTATCATCGAGTTGCATAGTTGGCCGTTATCAGGCTTCAACTTCAACGCTTCGTTCCTCGTCTTTGCGACCAGGTAGACGAATATTTTGCGTCCATCCACCAAGACTCTCGACATCCATTTTCAAGAGAATAAGAAGTCCTTGTTGGTGCCACTTTTTGAGACGTACTTCGAATGTAAATGCTTCACCTGGCTCGATTTTACTTCGCTTAACGCCTCCACGCATGGTCCAAGGAGCAATTGCTTCACAGCCTTCAGTCGTAATCAATTTCTTTTTTGCTAGAATCTCGATAAGGACAACAGGATCTTTCGAATCTTTCCATAACGCCCGTATTTCTGGTAGCCCATGTTCTTGATTGAGCGAGCCTCGAATGACTGAGCCGATGATGAACGCAGCAACGATGATCATTGCAAGCGGCGGCAGATGGTCGAGAACGGTGAGGTCTTCTGTGGAAGTTGGAACCGTTGTTTCGTACATGGCAATAACACCAGGTTGACCAGTTGCATTGTCTTCAGCTCCCAGAACAACAAAGATGACGCGCCATCCATATGCTTCTTCTGAAAGGTCAACACCTGCTGCTGACAGATGCTCATAGGAGATTTCAACATCGACCGCTGAGGAGTTGTTCGCCTTGGTAAAGAAGCCAACATCAGAAGTCATATCGCGAACCAATAAAGGGAGTTCTCTGCCATGTTGATCTGTTGCATCACGTTCGATAAACAGAATTTGCATCAAAGCATCATCACGCAGTTCAACCGTTGGCGTAAAGGTCATGTTCGCAACGAAGTAGTATTGATCCTCATAATCTGAACGAATCGATAATGTTCCTGTTAAGTCGACAAGGTGCTGACGTGTATCTTCGCCATTTCCATTGATGAGTGAGGCTGTTTGATCAAGTTCAATCCCGTTTGTTCCAGCGCGTAGATTGGCATCATCATCTGGCCAATCCGATCCTGTTGTTTCACTATGCCTCCACCAGTTGACAACAACATCGCCATCATTTGTTGCATTGCAATCTTCGCATCGCATCATTTGGTCAGGAAAGTGTTCAACGTATCGATGTTCGACATCTGTTTGTTCTCCCAGATTCCATTCCAAATGCAAACTGGTTGATGCGGAAGCCAACGGTAGAAGGAGGACAAGAACAAACAAAAGCCAACGCTTCATTCCTCTTCCTCCATTCCCAAACGAATCTCGAGCAATCGACGTTCAGCCTTATCGAGCATTAAGGTGATTCGAGTTCCGCACCATGCGCTAATGATCAAATCTCCAGTTGAATGATTGACACGAACCAATAACGCTCCAGAGGACAGTTCTGTTTCGTAGGCTTCAGCAAATTCTTCCCGAGTAGGTGCTTCATCTCGCAACAATCGTTGTAACATGGCTTCATCGATAACGAGAATTTCATCACAAAGATGCGGATAAATGAGAGGAATTGATTCCTGCCGCGCTCTCCAACGACCACCTTTTACAACAAAGGCAGGCAATCCAACATGGAGAACTTGCAATGGGTGAAAACTTCCAGCAGGCCATCTGTTTCCACGCTTGTTTGGTGTCTGTTTTGACCAAATACGATCGTAGACGATTTGCGGGGCAATGGCCATTCGCTTTCCTCTTCGCCACCAAGAGTAATCGGTTTTATTCAACTGACATTGTTCGAGAACTTCCTGAATTTCTTCATCACTTGCTTGGAGAACAGTATGGCGATTGTTTGGAGGTGCTTCCAATTGACGAGGTTCCCAACCACTTTCCGCTTTTCGATTTGCTAACTTGTCGACAAAGGTTCGAGCAACGCCTTCAGGTGTTGCTTCTTCTCTGTGATGAAGCATTGCGACAAAGAATCCGCCCGTGTTGTTATCGGCAGGATAGAGTCGACGACAATACGGCAATACATCGAGAATGTCTTGCTCGCTTGGAGGGTCATATTGAGGCTTGTAGAATGGAACGGAAGTTCGATCTTCTGCGATGTTTCCTTCTTCATCGATTTGTTCCCAGACGGTTAATCCACGGTGCCAAGTCAATCCTTCAACTTTTGAATCGTCGATATCGACCAGTTCAAGCCAAGGGCATTGGCGGAGTAATTCAGCAATGACAGCTTCGTTTTCAGTCGGATCGAGTGAACATGTTGAGTAAACCATATTGCCTCCTGGCCTTAGAAGTTGAGCGCCTCTCTTCGAGATGTCAACTTGCAATTGGAACATGGTCCGTCCGCCGCGTGGAGACCAACTCCACCA